>DAOPKR010000081.1:0-19742 GCA_035391305.1 Draconibacterium sp. | reverse complement strand
TAACCAGGCAGGTAAGATATCTTGACAAACTTGTGGATGAACTGGCGAAAGGCAGAAAGATGGAGAAGATTTTGCGGGGGTAATTATAGAGGATAATTTATTTCCGTTGACTTCAGTCAACGGAAAAGAGAAGCAAAATAGAACCGGACTTCAGCCAACAAAAAATGTGGCTAAAGTCCGGTTTCATCTTTCTCATGCAATCCATCAGTTAAAACCAACGGCAATAAATATAATCAGTCCTGCAAATCAGTTCCCGGGTCTGGATTTTTCCTTCTCCGTTTCACAGCTTCGTTTATTTCGGCAATAATTATGCCTATGGTATCGGCAAACAGGGAGTACGTTTCGGGGTCAACGTTCTGCATGGCGCGCAGATAAACAACAAGCCTGTCATTGATAATATTAATCACCTCTTTTTTTAGTTCGGTGGCATTTTCAAGCACCCCTTCTTTTGCTTTTTCCCTTTCCCAGGTTACGCGGGTTTCTTCAAAATCTTCCTGTGCGCCAGCCAACGCTTCAAGTATATCGCCACAACCCGACAAGGCTGAAATGGGTTCAATATATTCCTCGCTGCCAAGGTCGCGCAACAGCGACGAAATCAAAGCCGATTCACTTGAGTAGCTTTCTTTTGTGATTTCAAGCCCATAGTTGTCGAACACATTTTCGAGGGTAACGGCAGCGGCTTTTATTGCCGGGTTGGGGTGGTGCATATAGCCGGTGAGCAGGTAATGCAGTCCACGCAATTTGTCATCGCGCACCTCGTCTTTGGCTTCCAGTTCGCTTTCGGTTTTGGAACGGCGGATGGCTAATGTCAACCGATCGGTAACCGGGCCAAGGTCGTTAATAATCGAAAGCAGGTGATTGTCGGTTTGATAACCCCATTGGTTGAATGCGGTAATCATGCGCACCGAAGCATCGGCTGCCTCCGTGGTGCGGCTTTGAGTAGTTAATTTGTCCATAATAAAAATGATTTAAAATGTTTGTAATGGTTACCATTTGCAATTAACCTGGGTAGGATCCCTGTGTGTCAGTTGCTCTGGTAATTTTGTCGCCATGAATTTAATAAAAAAATATGCGTTTTGTAAGCATTTGTTCCTATTTTTCATAAAAGTTTTCGATGCAATAATCAAATTATTGCTTTTTTGGCCAATTATTAAACTATAATTGCCTGCTTTCACAAGTATCTGCCCTTTATAAAATTATAATTGCTCCCCTTTTTAAGTTCCCGGCCAATTATAGGATTATAATTGCCCGCTTTCCTGCGTTCTCCCTTATTATAGGATTATAATTGCCCGCTTTCCCAAGTTTCCGCAAATTATAGGATTATAATTGCTTCCTTTTTTAAAGATTCTTTTATTTATGCGAATCAAGAGTTGGATTTTGAAACCCGGAGGGTTGAGATGATTATAGAAAATGGTTGAACATGCGCCATAAAACCACGAAGTGGTGGCATATCCATATCATATCTGCGACATTCTTGCATTATCTTCCTTTTTATTTCTATAATCCTACCATGCCTTCGGCACTATTATCCAGAATTTATTTCAACACTTGATCCGCATTATTTATTAAACAATAATACCCTACATAAATAATAAACGTTTTTAAACCACCGGCAGATTAAAAGAAAAGAAATGAGTAGTTCTAAGTGTTGCAAAGATTTTTATGAAAAGAATTTATGTTTACTTTTAAATCGCTTTTAAAATTTACAAAAGGTGTGTTTTATCTACCCAGAACGAATAGATGAAAGTACTTCAAATAACATCAAAATGGGTATAAACAAAAGTAAGTATATAATCCTTTAAACAATAACTAAGAGACATTCCTTCAAAATAATGACTGAAGAAATTGAAATGAAATGACTACAATTAGTATCTTAGCAAAATACTTTATTTAATAATTGGGGAATTTTTAAAATGGCTAAAATCAACAAATTAGTATCACCATTCATGAAATGGGTTGGAGGTAAAAGACAACTTATGCCTTCAATTGTTGAAAATTTGCCTAAAAATATTAAAGAATACAAATACATTGAACCGTTTATCGGAGGCGGTGCTGTATTTTTCAATTTACAACCAAAAAATGCTATTATTAATGATTATAATGAAGAACTAGTTAATGTATATATAACTATCAAAGAGCAGCTTGAGGAACTCATTTCTGATTTAAAGAAACATAAGAATGAGTCAGAATATTTTTATAAAATTCGCGGGTTAGATAGAACACAAGAATATAAAAAACTTTCATCTGTTGAACGTGCTTCAAGGATAATTTACTTGAACAAAACGTGTTTTAATGGGCTATACCGAGTGAATAATGCGGGTGAATTTAATGCGCCTTTCGGTCGTTACAAAAATCCAAATATTGTAAATGCACCAACGTTGAAGGCTGTTAACAAATATTTAAACTCAAACAATAATATTATAAAAAGCGGCGATTATGCTGATGCTTTAGCTGAAGCCAATGAAAGAACTTTTGTTTATTTAGATCCTCCATATCATCCAATATCTGAAAATTCAAATTTTACAGGATACATTCAGGGCGGATGGAATATTTTTGATCAAATAAGATTAAGAGAAGTTTGTGATGAACTCAATGCAAAAGGTGTAAAATTTTTATTGTCAAATTCGTCTGAACAGCTAATCTTGCACCTATTCAAAGATTATAAAATTGCTTCTTGATATGAAACAAAACGAGGCTGTTATCAAAACTTTAGAAAGACTAGGTGGAATTGCAACTTTAGGTCAACTTAATCAGGAAGTTTTTAAGATTAAAGAATGTGAATGGAAAACCAAAACACCATTTGCAAGCATACGCAGAATTGTCCAGCTTGATAAAAATATATACAAAATCAAACCAGGTTTATATGCACTTGAAAAACTTAAATCGAAGTTTGAAAGTCAAGGGATAATTACAGAAGAAATAGGCACAGAAAATTCAGGGAAATTTGTTGAGTTTAATCATTCTTATTACCAAGGACTTTTATTAGAAATTGGGAATTTGAAAGGAATGACAACATATATTCCGCCTCAAGACAAAAACAAATTGTTTTTTAATAAGACATTAAAAGAAATTTCGACTATTGATAAAATGTTTGAATTTAGTTATTCTGAAATAGTAAATAGAGCGAAAACAATAGATGTTATTTGGTTTAATGAACGGAAACTATTGTCTTCAGTTTTTGAAGTTGAACATTCCACAGATATTCAAAACTCTTTATTGAAATTTAATGATTTGCAAGATTTTCATTCGCATTTTTACATTGTAGGTTCTCAAACAAGAAACGATGAATTTATAAGAAAACTAAATTACTCATCGTTTAAAGAAATTAGAAATAGAGTTAAGTTTATTGATTATCAATTTGTATCGGATTTACACACTAAAATGTATGAATTAAACATTTTAGGAACCTTATAAATATTTCAAAATGGAAAACAAAAAATTTACATTGGAAGAAGTTGAAAAATTAATCAAAAATGCATATGAAGTAGGCCTATGTGATGGAATAGAATCATCTGAAGGAGGTAAAAGAGATTATTTAAATTCTGATGATTTTTGGAAAAGAAATAAAAATAACTGGATATATAATGAAATAAATTATGTTTCATAAACGCTGTTTGTGTAAAGGGAAGTCAAGCAACAAACAAACCCAATATGTTACGCCCAAATTTTGAATTTAAAATTCTGGCTTTGATTTATTTTAGAAGATCATCAACAATCGTGAAATGGATTAACCAAATAGAAGAATAATTTTGCCTAAACTCCGCTCCCGATCGATTTTACCGCGTGAAAGTTTGTAATCCAGTAGGCAAAATACCTTAACACATGCCATTTTTGAAAAAGCATAAATAATTTGCCATAAAATGTAAGGCTCAAATGATAGATTTTGGTTAGAGGAGGTAAATTAATTGAAACAAAAAACCACCTTCCAAAACGGAAAGTGGTTTCCGGAAAAATATTTATAAAATCCTTATTTGCTGAATTCTTTCACAATCCGGTTCATTTCGGCAAACTGCTGCTCCATGCTTTGCAATAATTTGTATTGCGCGCGGGTGCGGACTAAATTATGCTCCGGCGATTTGGTTTTATAGTAGTTGTCGCCATCAATATAATCCATCAAAAACCGCAGCACCTGCTCGTAGGTAATGTATTTGGCCGAGAAGGCGAGGTATTCAATTTCTTTATCGGTTAGAAAAGATTTTGCTTCTTCGAGATAACCTTTTGCAAATGCTTTGTAAATCTCAATATCCATCGAAACATTGCCGAGGTTTGTGTCGTCTTCCAAACCGGTGTTTGTGTAAAAACGCATGGCATCGCCAAAATCGTTGAGCACTGTGCTGCTTAAAACCGTGTCAAGGTCGATCACACAAAGCACTTCTCCTTTCTTGTCGAAAAGTATGTTGTTTATTTTTGTGTCGTTATGACTGATGCGTGTCGGAATTGTTCCGTTTTCAACAAGTTCATAAAATTTAAGCATTTCATCGCGGCGGCTTTCAATCCACGATATTTCTTCGGCAACCTCGGCTTTTCGGCCAACCGGGTCTTTGCTTAAAACGGCATCCCACTGTTTAAAACGGTATCTGATATCATGAAATCCGGGTAAAATGTTTACAAGAGTTTCGTTCAAATCGGCCACAAGCGACTGAAATTTACCTATACCTTTTCCGCCTGAATATGCCAGTTCAGGGGTTTCTGCAGCATTGTATGCTATTGTATCGTCTATGAAAAGACAAACTGCCCAGTATTCATCGTCTTCATCCAAAAAATATAGTTTTCCGTCGGTGGCCGGAACAACTGTCATTGCTTCGCGCATGGGGTCGCCGCCTGCTTTTTCAACTTTCTTTTTAATGTGTTGACATACTTTTTCGATATTGTCCATCATGGCAGGGATGGGTGAGAATATCTTCTTGTTTTTCCGTTGAAGGATATAATTTGGCGAATCGCCTTCGGTTTCGATTGTAAATGTATCGTTTATAAAACCTTCTCCGAGAGGTTTCACCTGTTTAATTTTTCCTTCAATCCGAAAATTTCCGGCGATTGTATTAAGTTTTGTATTCATTTTTATAGTTTTAAAAGTTACAGGTTTCGGGTTTCAGGTTATCGGTTTATCAAGTTTTGTATTTTCTCAACCTGCAACCTGTATCCTGCAACATTACTTTTATTCCCAAAGTTTTGCAGGATATTCACCGGCAGCTATCAAAGCATTTATTTTCCCAATCACAAACGGTTTGTCTTCTTTGTAAGTAACGCCAAACCATCGAGAATTTGCTTCCAAAACTTTTGCGGTAGCCACTCCGTCGTTAATTAAATCAAAAACTACCGATGGTATATACATTTCCGATTTTGGTTTATCGATTTCGGTTTTAAGAAATTGTGTGAACCGTTTTTCAAGTTCCTCAAAAACTGAAGGTTTGAAACCCCAGTTGTTCATCGATGCATTTTCGTTACCGGTAAGTTCAACTTCGCTTCCATCGTTTTCAATAGAAATAACTTTACCGTCTTTTTTTACAATCTTAATTGTCTCAACAATTTTTTTGAGGTTGAGTTCTTTGTCAACGTCACAAATCCCCCTTGAAACTGAGCCAAATTCTGAAAGTGTGTCATTTAGTTTATAACCAACCATCGCATATTCTGTGGTATTTTTTGATTCGGTGAGGAATTTCGCCATTGCTTTATAAGCATTGAAACCATAAAAATCATCGGCATTCAAAGCGCAAAAAGGTTCTTTAACCGCACTTTTTGCGCAAAGTATTGCATGAGCAGTTCCCCAGGGTTTTTCACGTCCTTCGGGCAAAGTAAAACCTTCGGGCAGCATATCAAGTTCCTGAAAAACATAATCAACTTCTATTTTTCCATTTAATTTTTTATCGAATTTTTCTTTAAAAGCATCGGCAAAACTTTCGCGGATTATAAATACAACTTTACCAAAACCGGCTCTTATTGCATCATAAATTGAATAATCGATAATAGCTTCGCCATTTGGTCCAACCGGTTCAACTTGTTTTAATCCGCCAAAACGGCTTCCCATACCAGCAGCCAAAATCAATAAAGTAGGTTTCATTTTAATTGTTTATTTTATTTAAAATTGTTATTGTTCAATATAAAAACAAGCTGTAAAAATATAAAAAAAGGTGGGTTACGTTAAAAAACACGGCGAATTAAAACAATAAAGGTTGCTCTGAACCAGGCAACCTTTATTGTTTTATTTCAAATTGTATATCTACTCTTCTTTATAAACAAAATTATACGATTCGTCATGTTGACTAATGTCCAGACCAATTTTTTCACCATGCGGAGAAATACGCAGGGGAACAATCATATCTGTTATTTTATACATCAAAAGTGAGCCTCCGAATGTGAAAATTGATACAATTACCAATGCAAGTAAATGGAAAAGGAAAGTAGTAATATGTCCATGTATCAGGCCAACTTCGTTTGCAAAAACTGCCGTTGCCAGCATACCTACAATACCACCCATTCCATGTGCCGGAAAAACATCAAGTGTATCATCAAGAGTTGATTTTGTGCGTAAAGTAATTGCATAGTTACTTACAAATGCTGCTAAAACTCCGATAAAAATACTTGAACCAACATTTACAAATCCGGCTGCAGGTGTTATTGCAACCAGGCCAACAACCAAGCCAATTGCTGCACCAACCGCTGAGGGTTTTTTCCCTTTGGCAGCGTCGTAAAAAATCCACGTAAGCATTGCTGCCGCTGAAGCCGTATTTGTATTTACAAGTGCCGAAGCTGCAATACCATTTGCTGCCAGCGCCGAACCGGCATTAAATCCAAACCATCCAAACCAAAGCATGCCTGCGCCAAGCAAAATATATGGAATGTTTGCAGGTTTAAACTCTTTGTTGGCATCTTTTCGGCGGCCTAAAAATATAGCTCCGGCTAAAGCTGCAAAGCCTGCCGACATGTGCACAACTGTACCTCCGGCGAAATCAAGAACTCCCCAGTTTCGCAAAAAACCGTTCGGGTGCCATGTCCAGTGCGCAAGTGGCGCATATATAAAAATAACAAACAAACACATAAAAAGCATATAGGCTCTGAAACGCACCCTGCCGGCAAATGAACCTGTTATTAAAGCAGGAGTTATAATGGCAAATTTTAATTGGAACATGGCAAATACAGCAAGCGGGAATGTTGGCGCCAAATCAGGATTTGTGCCTCCTCCTACACCACGGAACATAAAAAATGTTAGAGGGTTTCCAAAAAGTCCATATCCTTCAGCACCTATACTGTCGCCAAAAGCAATACTGAAACCAACAACTACCCATATAATGCTGACAATTCCCATCGCAATATAGCTTTGCATCATTGTGGAAATGATATTTTTAGGGTGCACCATTCCTCCATAGAAAAATGCCAGTCCGGGTGTCATCAGCAACACGAGTCCTGTTGCAGTCAGCATCCATGCTGTATCTCCCGAGTCAATATTCGATAAATCCTGTTCTCCCAAACCTGAAGGAATAAATACGCCTAAAATGGCAACTGTGATTAGTAATGCTAAAATTAACCACCATCTGACCGTTCTTTTCATATTGATTAAATTTTAATAATTTGCTGTCTTTGTGTTACAAAATTAAAATAATAATATCAATAAATGATTTTTGTCAGTAAAAAAATAGAAAAAAGTAATTTTTTAACAGGTATTATTAATCATTTGATAACAAATAATTGAAATAAGTTAATTTTGAGAGTAAATGTTGTCATTTTGTTACTTAATTAATATTTATTGGTGTAATTTAATTATTATGATATTAAATATGTATTTTTATTGGAAATATGTAAGATATGACACTGAGGAATAGGTTGGATGATATTGATTTAAAGATTCTTGACATAATAACAAAAAATGCAAGGATTCCTTTTAAAGATGTTGCCGAAGAAGTAGGCATTTCAAGAGCTGCAATTCATCAACGTGTAAACAGGATGATTGAACTGGAAGTAATTGTGGGTTCGGGCTACCATATCGACCCAAAGAAAATTGATTACAGAACCTGTACATATATTGGTATTTTTCTCGAAAAAGGAGGATTGTTTACTGAGGTTGTCGAACATTTAAAAAACATTCCGGAAATTGTGGAATGTCATTACACAACCGGGCAATATGCCATTTTTATTAAGGTTTATGCAAAAGATAACGAGCATTTGAAAACAATTCTAAGCGGCCAGATTCAAAAAATAACAGGGGTTTCAAGCACCGAAACTTTTATTTCTCTTGAAGAATCATTCAAACGCACAATTCAGGTTCTCGATTAATTCCGTTGCCGAACTGCCTCATAAATCATTAAAGCTGCGGATACAGAAACATTTAGTGATTCAATGTTTCCTAAAAGAGGGATTTTAAGTTTTTGATCAACAATATTTAGAATTGATTGCGATATCCCGCTTTCTTCAGAACCCATTACAATCGCCAGCGGAGTTTTAAAATTGCCGTTTGTATAAATTATTTCGGCTTTTTCGGTTGCTGCAATTATTTGTACCCCTGAATTCTGCAAATATTGAATAGTCCTGAAAAGATTATTCACTTTACAAATCGGGATATGATGAATTGCACCGGCAGATGTTTTTACTGCATCAGCACCAATCCTGGCCATTCCTTTTTCAGGAATAATAATAGCGTCAACCCCGGCACATTCAGCAGATCGTGCAATTGCACCAAAATTCCTTACATCCGTAATTTGATCGAGAACCAATAACAGCGGATCTTTCCCGGCTTCAAAAATTACCGGTAGCAACATTTCGATATCTGTAAATTCAACAGGTGAAATAAAAGCCAAAACACCCTGATGATTTTTGCGTGTAATCCGGTTTATTTTTTCTATTGGCACAAACTGGAATGCAATTTCGTTTTCTTTGATCAACGCAAGTAACTGTTGGTAAAGTTCGTTGTTCAGACCGGTTTTTATGAATACTTTTTCTATGTTTTTACCTGTATTTATTGCTTCAATAACAGCCCTTGTGCCAAAAATAAAATCATCTTTTTCCATTACCAGTTCTTTTTGAGTTTCCACGTTTCCAATTCTTCATGTTGTTTTTCCCATTCTTCCATTGCCTTTTTCAGTTTAACTTTTAGCTCTTCGTATTTGTCGAAAATTGAATGGTCTTCAAGTTTAACTGAAGAAGATAAAAGTTGGTCAAGTTTTGCACTTTCTTCTTCAATTGAGAGTATTTCCATTTCGGTTTTTTCTACTTGTTTTTCAAGCCGTGAAATGGCGCGGCCAATTTCCTTTTGTTCATGAAAACTCAGTTCCTGATTAGCGCTGATTTTTGTTCCGTTTGTTTTTTCAGCCTTTTTCGAGGTATTATTGATTTCAAGTTCTTTTAATGATTCAATTTTCTTTCTCTCAAGAAATTCATAAATTCCGCCAAGATGCTGTTTGGCTTTTTTATTTCTGAATTCATAAACACAGGTCACAAGTCCGTCCAGAAATTCCCGGTCGTGCGAAACCACCAGAACTGTTCCGTTGAAATTTATCAATGCATTTTTTAATATTTCTTTTGAACGAATATCGAGGTGATTTGTGGGTTCATCGAGCACAAGAAAATTAACAGGCTCCAACATAAGCTTTATCATTGCCAACCTTGTTTTTTCGCCGCCACTTAACACTTTTACTTTTTTATCCGCATCCTCCCCCGAAAAAAGGAATGCACCAAGTATATCACGAATTTTAGTTCTTACCTCACCAACTGCAATTTCGTCAATGGTTTCAAATACAGTAAGTTCTTCTTTCAGAAGCTGCACCTGGTTTTGTGCAAAATATCCGATTTTTACATTGTGTCCCAGTTTCACGGTACCTTCATGTTCCAACTCCTGCATAATTATTCTTGCAAGTGTTGTTTTTCCTTCACCGTTCCTGCCAACAAATGCAACTTTTTCCCCCAGTTCAATTTTAAAGTCGATATCGTTTAAAACAAGCAATTTATCGTAACTCTTGCTTATGTTCTCGGCTTCCACAACTACTCTTCCCGATTTTGGTGCCGGAGGAAAACTAATTTTCAATGATGAATTGTCAACTTCTTCGATTTCCAAACGGTCAATTTTATCGAGTTGTTTAATGCGTGATTGTACCTGAACCGCTTTCGTTGCTTTATATCTGAAACGATCAATAAAATTTTCAATATCTTCTATTTGTTTTTGTTGGTTTTTGTATGCTGCCAAATGGATTTCCTGTTGTTCCTTTTTCCATTCAATGAATTTTGAATAATTCATCTTCTGATCGGTAATTTTTCCGAGCGATATTTCAATTGTTCGATTGCAAACGGCATCAATAAAAGCTTTGTCGTGCGAAACAAGAACAATAGCGCCACTATAGTTTTTCAGGAAATCTTCCAACCATTGAATCGACTCAATATCAAGGTGGTTGGTTGGTTCATCGAGCAAAAAAACATCGGGTCTTTTTAAAAGAAGTTTAGCCAGTTCAACTCGCATTCGCCACCCGCCACTAAACTCAGAAGTTGGCCGGTTAAAATCCGATCTTTCAAATCCAAGCCCAATTAAAGTTTGTTCCAGTTCAGCTTCGTAATTGTCGCCGCCCAAAATGTTAAACCTTTCGTTTAATTCATGTATTTGATCTAATTTCTTCAAATATAAGTCGGAATGATAATCTTCATCTTCCGAAATCTGGTTGTTTAAAATTGAAATCTTTTGTTGAATTTGCATCAACTCTTCAAATGCAAGAGTTGTCTCTTCTTTTAAGGTTCTCGAATCGGTTAACTTCATTTGCTGTGGCAAATACCCGATTGTAGTATTTTTTGGAAGTCCAATACTTCCTGACGACGGGAAATCAATACCCTTTATTACTTTAAGTAAAGTGGTTTTGCCTGCTCCATTTTTTCCGATCAACCCAATCCGGTCCTTCGGATTAATCAAAAAACTAATCTCCTTGAAAAGGTCAAAACCGCCAAAACTCAGACTTATTTTATCTAACGAAATCATATTTCAGTTGTAAAAAAGGCCAAAGATAATGATTAAACATGAATAGAAACGATGAAGAAGTGATACTGATCATAAGACAAAAAAAATACCCTCGCGGGTAAAAAAGGAAGGGGAAAGAACTATGTACGCTTTTTGAAGATGATTGATGATTTACAAACCCCTAAACACAAAACCAATCATAAATACAGAAGTTACTTTCCCCTTTTAAGTTTTATTGTAGAAATAAAACCAACCATTAAATCGAAACAAATATAGGCAAAATTGGTGTTGTGGTTTCCGCTGTCAAAGCCAAAGTTTCGAAAAGTTGGAAAAAATGGCGTTGTTTTCTCTATATGGGAAAATTGGTTTTTGTATGGGAAAATCTGACTGAATTTTAGCCTCGGAATCCTTATTTAAACTTTATATTTGCAAAAAAAAATCAGTGAGCAGGAAAAAACTAAAACCATTTTTTGAAGGTTTAACAATTGAAGATATCGGATCTGAAGGTAAAGCAATTGCCCGTAATGGAGATATGGTTGTATTTACAACTTATGCAGTTCCGGGTGATATAGTTGATTTGCAGGTTACAAAAAAACGTAAAAAATATGCCGAGGCAAATGTTATCAAATATCATAAATATTCTGATGATAGGACAGAGAACTTCTGTACGCATTTTGGGGTTTGTGGTGGTTGCAAATGGCAAATTCTACCTTACGAAAGGCAACTATATTACAAACAAAAACAGGTAAAAGATCAGTTGCAACGAATCGGGAAAATGGCGATGCCTGAATTATTGCCTATTCTGAGATCGCAAAAAGACACTTTTTACAGGAATAAGCTCGAATTTACCTTTTCGAACAAGCGCTGGCTCACGGCCGAAGAAATGAATACAGAAATAGAAAATACGGATGCACTTGGATTTCATGTGCCCGGTTTGTTCGATAAAATAATAAATATCGATAAATGCTGGCTTCAACCTGAACCATCAAACAAGATCAGAAACTATATATATAAATACGCCATTGAAAATGGATTGAGTTTTTTTGATATAAAAGCTAAATCAGGTTTTTTGCGAACATTAATTATACGCACAAGTTCAACAGGGGAAGTCATGGTAATAATTTCCTTTTATCGTGAAAACAGGAAAATGCGTGAGGAATTGTTGATGAATATAAAGAAAGAATTTCCTGAAATTACGTCATTATTATATGTGATAAATTCAAAAGGTAACGATACTATTACCGACCAGCAAATCGAATTGTTCAGCGGCAGTGAGTTTATTCTTGAACAAATGGAGGAATTGAAATTTAAAATTGGTCCAAAAAGTTTTTATCAAACCAACTCAGAACAAGCCTATAATTTATATAAAGTTGTAAGAGAATTTGCTGATTTGAAAGGAGATGAAACGGTTTATGATTTATATACCGGTACCGGTACAATTGCAAATTTCGTAGCAAAACTGGCTAAAAAAGTGGTTGGAATAGAATACGTGCCCGAAGCAATTGAAGATGCCAAAGAGAATTCTGCAATCAATAACATTACAAACACCTCGTTTTATTCAGGAGATATAAAATCAATACTCAACAATGATTTTATTTTAAAAAACGGACAACCTGATATTATTATTACCGATCCACCCAGAGCGGGGATGCATAACGATGTAGTTGAAACATTAATTAATTCGGGTGCCAGGAAAATTATTTACGTAAGCTGTAACCCTGCAACACAGGCCCGTGATTTGGCAATGTTAGATGCCAATTACGAAATTGAAAAAATTCAGCCTGTTGATATGTTCCCGCAAACCCACCACGTAGAAAATGTTGTTTTACTGGGAAAAAGGTTTTAGTGTAACTTGTTGATAATCTGACCTATATTTGTTTGGCATTTTTTTTGCAATCACAAAAACCTCTGGATTTACAAATTACCTAAAATTGAACAATTATGAGAAAGATATTTTTATTCCTGCTGGCAGCATTTCCTATGTTCCTGGCCGGACAAAATGGATGCAGTTTTTTTGAACACCGTAGTTTTGAAATTGAAAAAACAAGTTTGAATACGACCCAAAGTGATTTCGGTCCGGCATTCGTAAACGATGAACTTTGGTTCTCTGCCTTTACTGATGCTGAGATTGCAGCACTTTTAAAAGGTGAATCAAAGGGAGTATTCTACAATTTATACAGTACTAAATTGGATGCTGAAGGCAATGTTTTTGGTTCAAAGAAATCTGAATTTGAGGATATAAGCAAAGGTTATCATGCAGGGCCGGTATCCTACTGTCAGGAAACAAAAGAGCTTTTTGTAACCTTAAGTAATTTCGATAATCCTGAAATAAAAAATAAAGTTTACAGAAAAGCCGACATACGTTTAAAAATCATTGTAGCCCAAAAAGTTGATGGTGTCTGGAAATTGAAAGAAGAATTACCTTTCAACAATCCTGCATATTCTGTGGGCCATCCTGCGGTTTCTGTAACCGGGGATACATTATTCTTTTCATCGAATAAGCCAAATGATGGATTTGGGGGCAGTGATATTTATATGACTGTCAGGAACAACGGGAAATGGGGCCAGCCTGTAAATATGGGTAACAAAATTAATTCGGCAAAAGATGAAATGTTCCCTTTCTTTTTTGATGGTTCTGTTTTGTTCTATTCAACAAATAAAGGAGAAAATCAAAAATCAAATTTTGATTTGCAATATTCTTGTATCAATGAAAAGGATTTTGGAACTCCTAAATCACTGGATATGTTTAATTCTGAGGAAGATGATTTTGGTTTGATAATACATCCAACAGGAAAAACCGGATATTTTGTTTCAAGAAGAACCGGTGGGTTGGGAGACGACGATATTTACAAAATTACTTTCAAAGGAGAATATAGTTTGGAATTGGTTGTGGTGGACAAAAAGTCAATGCAAGCTGTCCCAAATCCAAAGGTGAAATTTAGCGATAATGTTTCCGGAGTTTTATCGGGTAACCTGTTAACAAGGCCACTACCCGAAAATTCAACACTTACGGTTTCTACTGAGATGGAAGGCTATCAAAATTCATCAAAACGAATAACAAACGTAGGAAAACCTTATGGGATTATTAGAGATTCAATATGGGTTGAAAAAGTTGAAGTTGGACAAAAGTTTGTTATGGAAAATATTTTTTACGACTATGATAAATGGGATATTTTGCCCGAATCGGAAATTGAGCTGAATAAACTTGTTGAAATAATGAAAGATAACCCGAGCTGGAAAGTGGAACTTGGATCGCATACTGATGCCCGGGGAAGTGATTCGTACAACGAAGTTTTAAGTCAGAAAAGGTCTGATTCTGCGGTGGACTATATTGTTAACAAAGGAATTGGAAGAGACCGGATCAAAGCAAAAGGTTACGGCGAAACACAACTGATAAACAGGTGTAAAAACGGCGTGGAATGCAGTGATGAAGAACATCGCCAAAACCGTCGCACAGAATTTAAAATCCTTGAAATGGATGGTAAATAAACATTTTTGAGTTTTTGGAAAATGCTGTTTCATCTTGAAGCAGCATTTTTTTTTCAATTTAAAATTAGATCAGAACCCATTCAGATTCATTAATACGGTTGGCAACAAAAGTAAAAATCCTAAAACAGTAAGGATTATAATTAACGGGGCCACCCATCTAAACCACTTTTCATATGGAATTCTTGCAATTCCCAAAACTCCGATCAACACACCTGAAGTTGGAGTAATCATATTTGTAAATCCATCGCCAAGTTGGAATGCAACAACTGTTGCCTGCCGCGAAATACCAACCAAATCAGAAAACTGCGACATCATTGGCATGGTTAAAGCTGCTTTTCCCGATCCACTTGGAATGAAAATATTAAGAAAGGTCTGGATCAGATACATCATACTTATCGAACCTATTTTGCCTAAATCGGACATTGATTGTGAAACATAATATAATAAGGTGTCGATGATTTTTCCATCTTTCAAAATAACTATAATTCCTCCTGCCAACCCGACTACCATTGCCGCCGACAAAATATCTTTTGCTCCTTCAATAAATGATTTTGTGATTTCGTTGGCCGTTTTTCCAACTGCAATTCCCGAAAAAATTCCGAGCGCCAAAAACAGAGTTGCAATTTCCATAACATACCAGTTGTAGCCCATTACTCCAATTACAAGAAAAAAAATAGTAAAAGTTAAAAGACTCAGAATATAATAGTGCACTGTTTTTCTGAGCGACAAAAAACCGGTAATTATAAAAACTGCTGTACCGACAGGAACTGCAGGAAAACGCAAATTGCTGTTTCCAATTTTCAGATTGGTAACCGGATAAAAAACAGCGAAAAGTATCAGAAACAATGAAAGTGCTCCAAACGAAATCCAGGCGATTTTCGGAACTATAAAGTTGAAATCCGGTTTTGTTTCATCGTTTCTGTTTCTCCAGTAAGTGTCTTCGTCATAAACCATTGATATTTTGGGATTTTTGTGAATTTTGGCGGCATATTGTAAAATAAATCCAAATCCGGCAAGGTTGATTACTACCCACATAAAAATTCGGTATTCAATTCCTGAAAACAAAGGAAGATTTGATAATCCCTGCGCAATTCCAACAGTGAACGGGTTTAGAAATGCACCCGCAAATCCAAGTGCAGCAGCAACAAAACAAAGAGAAACGCCAACAATTGAATCATAACCCATTGAAATTGCAAGCGGAACAAAAATTATGGTAAATGCAATTGTTTCTTCGCTCATGCCGAAAATAGCCCCAAACAAACTGAAAATAAGCATTATACTTATTAGAATAATATTGTTTACCCGAATTTTTTTCAGTGCTCTCGATTTTTCCAATTTTTTTGAGAATTTCAAAAATGAGTAAATCCCGATATCTATTGATTTACTTTCGTTCAGAATCCAAAAAGCACCACCAATCATAAGTATAAATGCTATAATATTTGATGTGTTTACAAAACCCTCAAAAAAAGCTGAGAATATTTGCCAGGTCTGAATATTACTTGGAACAAACTGAAACGACTGACTTTGAATTACTTCACGTGGAATACCATTTACATTTATGGTTTCTCTTTTATATTCACCACCTGGAATTATCCAGGTTAAAACCGCGCTTAGAATAATAAGTCCGAAAATTATTACAAATGTGTGCGGTACTTTTTTTAGCATAGTTTTGATTTCTTAGGATTCCCGAAAATAACAATTAATGATTTGGAGAGTGAAATTTTTAAAATATTTTATGACAGAATTTATGTGTATTCGAAAAAACAAACAAGGTTTTGTCAAATCAATTTCGTACCTTTTTTGAAGTAAGATACAAAACTGATTTTCATGAAAATATTATTGGAAAATATAAAAGAATTAATCCAGGTTATTGAGGAACCGATTCTTTTCAGGTCAGGTGTTCAAATGAGCGAGCTTAATTCAATCTGCAATGCGTTTTTAATTATTCGCGATGAAGTAATTGAAGAGTTTGGCCGGATGGATCAGTTAAAAGATAAGTATATGGACGATGATTTACTTATTGAAATTGATTGTTCAAACCGGCTTGTTTATCCGAGTTTTTGTGATTCACATACGCATTTGGTTTATTCCCATTCACGCGAACTGAATTTTATGGATCGGATAAATCATTTTTCGGTCGACAGAATTAACTCGCAGAAAGTTGAGATACTTAATTCCGCCAATCTAATACACGAAACCCCGGAAGAAGATTTATATAACATTGCAATTGAACGAATTATAGATGTAATGAAAATGGGCACCGGGGCAATTGAGATTAAAAGCGGATATGGATTAAACACCGAGGATGAACTCAAAATTTTGCGCGTAATCAGGAGGATATCAGAGGATTCGCCGGTGTGTGTGCGTTCAACTTTTATGGGAGCTCAGGCAATTCCTCCTAAATACACAGCAAATGTTTCGAAATATGTCGATTTGATAATCAATGAAATGATACCTCAGGTTGCTGCAGATGAACTTGCTGATTTTATTGATGTTTTTTGTGATAATGGTTTTTACTCTCAACATGAAACCGACAGGATTTTAATGGCAGGAGTAAAGTACGGTTTACGACCTAAAATTCACGCAAACCAGCACAGTTTATCAGGAGGGGTGCAGGTTGGTGTAAAATATAATGCATTGTCAGTTGATCATTTAGACTACATCGGAGACGAAGAAATTGAGCTTTTGAAAGATTCGGAAACAATGCCAACAATTTTACCCGGTCCATCTTTTTTCTTCAATCCAGCTTTGTCGCCGGTGCGCAAAATGATTGATGCAGGTTTGCCTGTAGCGCTCGCTTCCGATTTTAATCCAATTACTTCACCCAGTGGAAATATGAGTTTTATATCGTCGCTTGGATGCATAAAATACAATATGTCGCCAAAGGAAGTTATAAATGCAACAACATTAAATTCAGCTTATGCAATGGGAGTAAGCGATTCACTTGGAAGCATTTCGAAAGGAAAAACAGCTAACTTGTTTATCACTACCGAAGCAGCCGGAATTGAAAGTTTACCCTACCATTTTGGTTCGAATATGATCGAAACCGTTATTATTAATGGCGAGGTGCAGGCTTTTTAGTTTCATCAGTAAATAGCTTCATAATTCAATTCAAGTTTTAATTTTGAAGTGGATTTTTGAAAAACATTCCAATGAAAAAAATTATTGAATGTGTCCCTAATTTTTCTGAAGGAAGAAACATGGCTGTAATCAAAGAGATTACAAATGCTATAGAAAGTGTCGGGGGAATTATTCTGCTAAATGTTGATCCTGGCTTTGCAACAAACCGAACAGTTGTAACTTTTGTAGGTTCGCCGGAAGATGTTGTTGAGGCTGCATTTCGGGGAATTAAAAAAGCTGCCGAGGTTATTGATATGAAGGTTCAAACCGGCGAGCACCCACGTTTTGGCGCTACCGATGTTTGCCCGCTAATTCCGGTTTCAAATATTTCGATGGAAGAAACTGTTGCGTTTGCCAGGAAACTTGCTGAAAGAGTAGGGCGCGGGTTGGAAATTCCTGTATTTTGTTATGAATATGCCGCTTTTTCAGAAGAACGAAAAAGTTTGGCAAATTGCCGTTTTGGTCAATATGAAGGTTTAAAAAACCGGATGGAAAGTGAAAAATGGAAACCCGATTTTGGCCCTTCGAAATGGGGCGAAAACGCCGCAAAATCAGGCGCAACAGCAATTGGCGCACGTAATTTTTTGGTTGCCTACAACATTAATTTAGACACAAAATCGGTTCGATTGGCAAATTCAATAGCATATGATGTTCGTGAATCTGGCCGGATAAAACGGGAAGGCGATCCGGTTTCAGGAAAAATTGTTTTTGATGAAAATGGTAAACAAGTTCGAATTCCCGGAACCCTGAAAAAAACACGGGCAATTGGCTGGTATATTGAAGAATATGGAATTGCGCAGGTTTCAATGAACTTGACCGATATTAATATTACACCCGTTCATATTGCTTTCGAAGAAGTTTGCGAAAGAGCTCGCTTTTATGGTGTAAACGTAACCGGTTCTGAGTTGATAGGGTTGATTCCGCTAAAATCGATGTTGGAAGCAGGGAGATATTTTCTTCAAAAGAATCAACTTTCCACAGAAATTTCAAATGAGAAAATCATTCAGACAGCAATAAATTCGATGGGTTTAAATGAGTTGGCACTATTCGATCCAAAGGAAAGGATTATTGAATATGTTATTTCGGAAAAAGCCGGCAAGCAACATGGGGATTCAAACTGAGCCGGGATTCTATGATTAAGAAAGATTTATTACCGTTATTCCAGCCCCTCCAAAATCAACATGTTCGTCTTTAAATGAAACAATTGCAGGTTCAGTTTTCAGGTAATTCCGGATAATTTCCTTTAAAATGCCATTACCTTTTCCGTGTAAAATGCGAAGCTGACTTACATTAAACATAATCGCTTCATCTATAAATTCCTGAATGATTGAAATGGCTTCTTCAGCCCTTTTCCCACGAATATCGATTTCTGATTTAAAAGTGAGCCGTTTTTCTGACAAACCTGAAATCAGACGTGATTTTCCTGCATTCCGGTTTTTTTCAATTCGTTTTGCTTCGTTGTTGCTCACACGTTCAATTTGGTCGGCAGGAAGTGTTGTAATGAGCTGGCCAAAAGCAATTACAGCATTTTTTTTGTTTATTTCGATGAGGTCGCCAACCGTGTTTTGGCCTGTAATCCGCACTTTATCTCCAGCTTGCAATTCGGGTTCTTCTTCCGGTTCTGGTTTCGAAACAACAGGTTTTGATTTTTCAGGGCGGCGCTGGTTGCGGTTTTTTTCACGCTCCTGCAGTTTTTTTATTTTTTTGTCGATGAAACTGTCATCGGAAGTGGTTTTTTCAATTATCTCATTTTTCAACACTACCAGTTTTTCACGGGCTTGTTTTGTTTTTTCTTTTTCGGCCTGCTCTTTTTTTATTTCGTGAATTGTGTTTTCAATCTTTTTATTTACTCCTGAAAGTAAAATTTCGGCTTCTTCCTTTGTTTTTTTCAAGATTTCTTTCCGCTGTTTTTGGGTTTCTTTCAGCTCGGTTTCATAAGTGGCAGCCATTTCGTCGAGCATTTTTTCAACTCTTCTGATTTTTTCGCGCTTACTTTCCCAGTAGCGTTTGTCGCGGTTAATTTGTCGAAGGTTTCTGTCAAAATCGATATGATCTTTCCCGATTTTCTCTGTCGCATTTGCTAAAATATCTTCGGGCAAACCAATTTTTCTGGCTATTTCAAAGGCAAAGGAACTGCCGGGTTTTCCAATCTCAAGCTGAAAAAGCGGGTTCATGTTTTGCGAATCATATAACATTGCGCCATTTT
>DAOPKR010000080.1:9011-19943 GCA_035391305.1 Draconibacterium sp. | reverse complement strand
TTCCTTTTAATTCATCAATTAACGGATTAAATATAGTTGGGTCGAGAGAATTCCCATGAAGCATAATAAGGCAAGTTTCGCCTACACCAAATTCTTTTCTTTCAAGTTGCATAATCTTCATAATAAAAGGTAGCTAATATAGACCGTAAATTTAAGCATTGTTATTTCTTTATTTATCAATGAGAAAAGATGTCCCAATTGGAGACATTCTGTGTTTTTTGCCAAAAAATACTTACTGGTAAGTATTGTTAAGGTAGTTGCATTTTGATTGTTTTGTGTTTTAGCATGTTGAAAAATGTAATTCTTAACCATTTCGTAAAAATCACGCCGATGAACACTTTTATCTTGATGATTTTAAGACCACTCAAACAACTCTGTGTTAAGCTTAATAATAAATAGTAACAATCAAATAAATTTTAAAAACATGAGACACAAATTTACTTTAACAATTTTATGTTTGGCAGTCAGCTATTTTACTGTTAATGCCAAAGTTTGGACAGTTGATAACAATGCAGGAGCCTCAGCTGACTATTCCGTTCTTCAAAATGCAATCGATAAAGCTTCAGCAGGAGACACATTGTATGTAACAGGTTCGCCAAATTACTATGATGGATCAACTATGGTTCGATTGAATAAAAAGTTGATACTGATTGGGCCAGGGTTTTTTCTTGGTGAAAATAGCAATACACAATCTTCAAATCAAACAGCGAAGATTTATTCAATGGAAATAGGGGAAGGCGCTGATAATTCTTTAATCATGGGGTTAGATTTCTATTCTTCAAGCAGGGAAATATTATTTTCGAAAGATAAGCGTGATGGTTCAGTAGGATCGTCTCCTGCTAATAATGTGGTAATTAAAAGGAACTTGATTGAAAGTCTGGACTTAAATTATGCATCGGGAACTGTAATTGAACAGAATTATTTCTATAATAATGGGAATAATGTTCATTTGGATAATACATGTTCTAATACATTGATTCAAAATAATATAATGAATAGTGGAAGTTCCTACTACGCTACAATTTATGGTGATAGTAATTATGAATTATCGAATACGGTAGTAAAAAACAATACTTTGAGCAATGGTCTTTATCGTATTCATGCTGTTGAGATAAGTAATAACATTTTTATTACTGGGACTTTAAATGATTGTGATAAAAACACGGTAAAAAATAATGTATTTGTGAGTGCTGAGGAAGCTATACCTACTGAATCGACGGCAAATGTTCTCAATAAAAATATTTTTTCAGTTACTGCTTCCGAATTATTTGTTGAAGCTACACAAACCGTTGACAACGACTACATTTTAAGTACGGATTCTCCTGCAAAAGGAGCTGGAATTGATGGAATTGATGCTGGCGCTTTTGGTGGGTTGAATCCATATAAACTCTCTGGCTTATCTCCAATTCCATCAATTTATGAATTAACTACTAACGGAATTGGAACTTTGGAAGAGGGGATAAAAGTAACGATTAAGGCGAAATCGAATAATTAATCTAATATATTATGAATAAAGTTATTCTGTTAGTTGCCATTTTGCTTAGCAGCTTTGGGGTGTTAACGGCGCAAAATATTACTAAAGCGGAATATTTTATCGACTCTGATTTGGGAATTGGCAAAAATCACCAAATCACTGTTGGTGAGTCTGCGTCTGACATAAGTTTATCGTTTACTGCAACTCTCGCTGGATTAGAACCTGGCTTGCACCGGTTATATTGCCGCGTGGCGGATGAAAATAATCAATGGTCTATTATTTCAGCACAGCCAATACAGGTAATTTCACTTTCTGATGCAACAAATATTGTTTATGTTGAGTATTTTATTGATTCTGACCCTGGGATAGGTTTAGCAAAAAGTATTACTATCTCAGCAAATGAAGTAAATGTTTCGGTGCCAATTGAATTAGAATCTGTTTCAGAGGGACTGCACATGCTTTCTGTTCGGGTAAAAGATTCAGGGGGTAAGTGGAGTTTAGCTGCAAATCAGCCAATCTATGTAATAGATGATTCTGATATTGTGAAGATTACTCAATTGGAATATTACTTTGCAGGTACTTCCGGCGATTCACCACACTACACTTTCAACGATTTTGAACCGGCTTCGGTTATCGATTTGTCTGAATCAGATTTTCTGGCCAACACTTCCTCGCTTGAATACGACCAGCATTACACGCTATACGTAAGGGCGTTAAATTCGAATGGGAAATACAGCCCTTACAGTTCAATCAATTTTACCTTCAAAAAAATAACAACTGGTATTGATGATGTTGCCGAGCAGGATGGTTTATTCACTCTTTATCCAAATCCTGTTCAGGATGTTATATATTTAAAAGGAGGTGAAGAATTGAACGGTAAATTGGTAAATTTTGCCGTTTACGACCAGGCAGGTAAATTGTTGTTAAGCAATAAATTACAGGATCCTCAAATCAACGTGAGCAGTTTAAAAGCCGGGAACTATTACCTGGTTGTTTATTACGATAATAATGTATTTGGGAAGAGTTTTATAAAGATAGAACAGTAAATAGCACTATTATAAATTTTAAACAACCTTTTTTATACAACAGTGGATAATATAAGGTTAAATTTCAATTATATACAAATAACCGTTCATAACAAACATATTTTAATATGAAAACGAAATTTCTGATTATTTTCTTTTTAGGATTGGCAATATTGGTACAGGCTCAGGAAAAAGAAAAAAATAAAGGCGGCTTTAAAAAGTTTCTAAATGATATGAAAAAGGAACTTTTAGATGAGGGTAAGATTACAAAAAGTTCTGTTGACGAATATTACAACGCATTGGTGTCTGTTAATGAGAATGACACTGCAGCGCAGAAAATGTTAGCAGATACGAGTCTGCATATTTCATTTATGTCGAAATTAACTAAGTACGATGAAAAACTTAAATCGTTTTTTGTTGCTGCCAGCAGATATAACCTTCCGACAATGGAAAACTCATCGGGTAAGTATAAAATCTTTATGAAGAATATTCAGGATTTCAGGCACATCCCAATGAGTGACGAACAAATCAGGGAAGCATTTAACACCAAATCATTTGGGAATGATGCCAACGTGCCTAATATGAAGAAGGGAAATTTAGATGTTCGGTTGAATATGTACATGAAACTCGATACAGCTTATACGCTTGACAACGGGCTGAAGATCATAGATGGGAGAGTTACAAAAATGGAAGTCGAATGGAAATACAGCGAGTATGGATTTCTCAAAATTGCTGAAATTGTTGGACGGGATAACAGGGATGAATGTCCGTTTTGTACAATTCTCGAAGAAACAGCTTTGTACAAATATCTGCAACCATATCCTTTTTTGAAAGATGAAGATTGGCCGAGAATAGCAATAACTATTGACTATTTTCCAAGGACATATCAGGATATTAACCCATCAACAATAGATGGGCAACTGGATCGCTTTTACAATCTTCCCCCTATTTTAATGAAGGCCACCATCTGGAATAGTGAAACTGAAAAAATAGAAGTTCCGGATTTTTGTTACTTCCCGGCCGATTTCAAGACTTTTGGTGTGGCATTGACTGATTTGAGCATTTGGGGAATTGGAAGTATGTCGGCGCTAACCAAAGAGAATACAGGCTATGGAAGAACAGAAGGGCCGGTGCCTCCTAAAAATCCACTACCTCAAACTCCTTCCTATCATAAAGAATTTTTTGGTGTATCTTCTAATGGAATTATTTTTTTAGGCGACCTTCTGACCAAAATTGGCTACGACTGGAACCGTATTGGAGATAGAAGGGTTTGGGTAAATATAAGTGAGTAGGATGTGCAACTTTGTGAATGTAGATAAAAGGATTTACAGATTATCTAAATGACAGAAAACTTATCGTAGGGTTTTCGTCAAAGGTGTATATCGAAAACTCCATGAATTTTCATAAGTTGAATGAAATGACCCGCCCACATAACGGCCAACAAAAAGATAGCATTGAACAACATACGAGAAGAGAAGAACTTGATACTTAAATGCAGGTTTTACATTGATTAGTAAATAAATAAACGATAATGTGAATAAAACAAAAACAGTACAGAGCGGCAGCGATACATTTGAATTTGAAGTTGATAGTGAAAATACAGCGATTGTTCAGCGTCACTTTACGAAGCATACAAAAAGAGATATTGAAATTCATAGTATGCCCGTTTCCGAAAGGCCATTTTGGCTGTTTGTAGTTGTGAAAACTATTCGATTTTATCAGAAACATATTTCGGAGAGACTCGGAAACAGGTGCGTTTTCGACCCAAGTTGTTCCCGGTATTCTGAAATGGCTTTTCGTAAATATGGTTTTATTAAAGGAATCGGGCTAACTGTTTCCCGACTTAAGCGGTGTAAGCCGCACAATGGAGGTGTTGATGAGCTAATATAAAAAACAATAATTAATTCACTTTTAAACTTTTACATTATGGAATATAAAATTGAACAAATCGGATCCAAATTTTCTGACAAGGGAATTGCTTACCTGGAACAAAAATTAACAGCACGTGCTAAGGAAGGATATAAATTTCATTCCGTTATACATATCACCAAAAGTGGTTGTTTGGGAACGGCAATTGGAGAAGTAACAACGTATCTGGCAGTTTATGTAAAAGAATAGCTTGAGGTATAATATGATGGGTTTAAAAAATTGAAGGCTATATTAAAAAAGAATTAATCTATGAAAAATCTAATAAAATCAACGTTATTATGCAGTTTTCTGCTTGTGTTAATTGTTAGCTGTGATAAAAAAGACGATGAAATTTCAGATTCCATGCTTATTGGAAAATGGAAAGCCGTTTCTTCTTCGGAATCAGGAGAAGGAGGATGGTTTGTGTCTTATGAAGACGGTTTAAATAATTTGTATTATGAGTTTAAAAGCGACGGAACCTGTAGTGGTAACGTCGCAATAATTGAACTTGTGCCTGTTGAAGGAAGCTGGGTTTTAAGTAATGGGAAACTGACGATAGAGGATACTGAATTTGTAGTTGCAAAACTGGATGCAACAAATTTAATTCTACATCTTATGTGGAAATCTGATGACTCGGGTTATTACGAGATTGCCTTTAAAAGAGTTGAAGATTAATTTCAAATCTTATTTTTTAGACGAATAAATCCAGTATAAATATTGATTATGAGACGAACATGTTTTATTACGATGCTGATGTTATTGATTATGTCAGTTGCAATTGGTCAGGATAAAAAATTACCTGATTTTAAATTACTAAAGAAAACAGAGCTTGAAAGGCAAGGTGAAATTTTTATGCCAAGATTGAGAACAGACCTGCCGAAGCTGACCTTTGAAAATAGTAAGCCGGGAGAAGAGGAAACTTTCCTTAAATCGGCTTTAGAAACAAAGCAACAGCTTGATAGTGTTATATGGTATAGTTGGGATATTGATGCAGAAATAGAGTATGTAAGTATTAAATATTTATTGAAATATGATGATAAAGGAAATCGCATATTACAGCATAATTCCATACTGGATTTAGTAAGTAATACCTGGAAGGATTATTCTAAATACGAGTACGAATACAATGGTGATGGGAAACTAACACGTGAGAGTTATTCTAAATGGGACGAAACTACTGAGCAGTGGTTAAATAACAGGAAAGAGGTTTACGAATACGATGAGAATAATAACTGGATTTCGGACATATATAGTTTATGGGATGAATCAACTAATCAATGGGTTGAAAAGGGGAAAGAAGAATATGACTATGATGATAATGGATATCGAACTTTGGTTATTACTTACTATTGGGATATAAATACCAACCAATTAATTGTGGATTCAAAATATGAGTATGGGTTTGATAGTAACGGAAACCAGATACTTAACAGTAAGTATGGTTGGGATACTGATCTTAATCTGTGGGTTGGAGAAAACAAGAGAGAATATGAATATAACGGAGCAGTAGTCCAAATTCTTTATGCTAATTACGTGTGGGACGAGAATACGAGCCAGTGGGTAGTTAGTGAGAAAGAGATATTCAGCGATGACGGAAAATTAATAGAAACTTATAACCATTTTTGGGATGAAGTTGATCAGGTTTGGTTAAGTTCAAAAAGGCAATATGAATATGATGAAAATGGAAATCAGAAAGGTTTTGTCGGCTATAAATGGGATATAACTGCCAACGAGTGGGGGCTTGATTTTAAACGTGAATTTGGATATAACGATAGCGGTAAAAAAACTTTGGAGGTTACTTATAATTGGGATACCTCAAGTGAGCAGTGGATTAAATCTTCTAAAACTGAATCGCGATTTGATGACCATGATAATAATACATTTGTTTTTGATTACTTCTGGAATAAGGTAATTAACGATTGGAAGCTTGCCTCAACAGAAAAATATGATCTTGCCTACGACAATGCCGGAAACTTAATACAACATGTAAGCTATATCTGGCGTTCAGACGAGAGTCAGGGGGATGCATGGTCGAAGAGTGAATATGCCTATGACGGCAGTGGACGCCTTATTTTGGATGCATATTATCGTTGGAATGACTTTCTAAATGATTGGGAAGGTAGTGCTAAATGGGAGTACGCATATGACGAAAATAACTATCGAATTTTGGAAATCTATTATAACTGGGGAGGGCCTAATGAAAAGTGGGTCGAAGATTGGAAATATGAACTTGCCTTTGATAATAATGGGAATCGGACACTTTATAGTCATTATTCCTGGAATGCAATAATTGGAGTATGGGCTGGGGATTTTAAGTATGTTTATACATTCGACAATAATGATAACCAGACGCTGTATCATTCTTATAATTGGGATGTTGTTAATAATCAGTGGAAAGGTAAAGAAAAGTACATATATGATTATAATGATTTTGGCAACCGGGCACTTTATTATTCCTATAAATGGTTGGATGAAAGCAATAATTGGTCAGAGAATTTTTATTTAAAAGGGATTTATTATTATTCTGAAATAAAAACCGGTATTACTAAATTAGAAAACGAAATAATTAATGTTTACCCTAATCCGGTTTCAGAGTACCTTAATTTTGAATTGCCAGCCACATACACAAAAGCTGTTTTCGAACTGTTTGACTTGCAGGGAAGAAAGTTAATAACAAAGGAAATTAGTAATTCAGAAAGAGTCAGCCTTGAAAGTCTGACTAATGGAATGTATGTATATACAATCGATATTGACGGGCATAATAAAAGTGGAAAATTAATTAAAAAGTAAAATGCAAGTAGCTGGAATTTAATACTATGACAGACAAAAAACAAATATTTCAGTTTTCACCTTTTTTGATTATTGGAACAATCGTTACCTTATTATTATTTGGTGGTTGTGACATTCTTTCTCCTGAAGATGAGAATGATGAAAACCAATATGAACAAACTGATTATGATTTTGAATGGGTAAAGAAAGTAGAAGATATATCCAGCTACCTGTTATCTGGTCCAAGATGTGCTTCCGACAGTGATGGAAATCTGATATTTTCTGTGTCCTTTTCGCAAAAAATGGCAATAGACGGAGATTCTGTTTTCGCAAAAAAAGGTTATGTAGATGAAATATATATTGTGAAGTATAATCCTGATGGTGAAAAATTATGGGGCATTCAGGGGGGGACTAAGTTGCTTCATTGGTGTGGTGGAAACGTGATAAATAATGATAATGTTTCTGATATACAGATTGATAAAGAAAATAATATATATGTATTAGGAACAATTTGTGGGGATTATTTTGAAATTGGAGATAAAGTATTTGGCCCGGATATTTTCGGTTCTGACGACCTCTCCAATTGTTTTTTGATGAAAATCAGAAGCGATGGAAATATAGAGTGGGTTAAAGGATTTATTTATTTTTTTACATATTTTAAATTATTTCCCAATGGAGATATTATTATAGTATCTCCATTGCCTGCGTTGGGGCGGAACGTTGTTTCTTCAAATAGAACATTAACAAAAATGAACAGTAAAGGAGAGATTCAATTTACGAAAGAAATTTCATTTGATAAGGTTTCTATTGCTCCGTCTTCAGACTGGGGTGGAGGTATAGCGGTTAGTATTGATATGAATAACGATATTTTTATTAATGCGGGCGTTACAATTAACAAGAATGATACAATACTGGTGGGCTTCGATGGGAAAGAATTATTGTGTTATAAAAGTAATTCTAGTGGTGGAGGGAAATCTGGTTTCATTGCCAGATATAGTCAGAATGGAGATATAGAGGCATTTGCAGCGTTAGATTATGATTCTGGATATTCTGGAATTTGGCCAGATAATATGGGTGGCGCCTATGCTTTAGCATTGGGATCCATTTTTAGGCTGGACGAAAATCTTGAGGCTTTGGAATCTAATTTTCTTTATGAACCAGTTCTTAAAGATGCCAATGATTTTGATGATTATGAAAACTGGAAATATGCTAATTTGGAACTTGAAGTAGCAGGCTCAGAATGTTATATATATGGTTATAATAACGGATTAGAATCATTGGGTGGTCATACCATTCTTTCAACAGATACCTATCTTTTCGGAAAAGTAGGGCAGGATGTAAGCATAGAGTGGATAGAATCATACCCGGAGAAAAAATATAGTGTAAGAAACGTTGATATCCCTTCCAATATGCCTAAATATATATTTGAATTCTTTGAGGGAGGTATTGAATTTAATACTGGTGATATATATACTACGAGCGGAGAAGCAGGTTATATTGGTAAAATGAATTACTAGATAATCGGTATATAATCCTAATTAATAAAGAAAATAAGAAAGCCGCAATACAGGTAATCCTGAAAATATAAATTTTGCTACAGATAAAAAGCTTGAAATTGTTGCCGAATTTAAAATTGCCAGGGCGACAGCTACTTTTGGTGGTATGTTTCATTTGTCTGATGGGAAACTTCTCATTCCAAAGGTTAAACCCGATTATGAGTGAGTTTCTCCAAATTTCAAAATGTGATTATTCGAAATTTTAGTTTTTTTCAGAATAAAGAGCTATGGAATTTATTTTAATTGGAATTCTAAAATCTGCCAAAACTGTAAAAAATCTACAGAAAATTTCTTTAGCCCCTTAAAAACTCCCAAAAATGGCGTGCTTATCCGAGTTAAAATAAATGGTTGAGTAGATATTAAAACCTGCTTTGTTGGTGGTCAGTTTGCGTTCGATGTGTAATACGGGCTGGCCTGATTTCAATTTGAGTAATTGTTTTATTTTATCATTAGGTTTAATGGCTTTTAACATTTGTTCGCCGCCCAAAATTTCAATTTGATAATGTTTCCGAAGAATTTCGAATAATGATTTGTTTTCAAAAGAGCGGGTTGTAATTCTGGGCAAATATGTGTTTGGCAAATGATTAATGTCGTAAAAAACAGGCATTTCATCAACGTAACGAAGTCTTTCCATGTAAACACAACCCATTTCTTTTTCAATATCCGATAACTCAAAAGGGAAATTCTCGGGCCAGATACGTATTTCAGGCTTTTGCAAAATATCGGTTTTCAGATAACGCACGCCAATTGCCGAAGCGGTGCCGGAAATAGACAAAATACCAATATTTTGAATTTGTTTCCTTACTATACTTCCTTTTCCCTGCTGCTTTAATATTAATCCTTCCTTTACCAGTGTGTCGAGTGCATGCCGCACCGTTGGACGGGTCATCTGGTATGTAGCACACAATTCGTTTTCCGAGGGTAATAAACCTCCCTCTTCATAAATGCCTTCAACAATATGTTTCCGCAGCAATTCGTAAAGTTTTCGATATTGTGGAATTTGTACCATATGGCTTCAAAGTTAAAATAAAATTAAAACTTTCAAAACAACTTGTAAATACAAGTTTAAAAATATAATTTTACGGTCTGATATTTTTTAAAGGTTTAAAGCACAGATAATCAATGTTGTAATATTTTCATAAATAAATATTTGTATTAACAAGTAAATTAAAAATCATAAATCAAATAAAAATATGGCAGTACCTGTTTTAATGCCTCGCCAGGGCCAATCGGTTGAAACCTGCATTTTGGGGCAGTGGTATAAAACCGTTGGCGAAGAAGTTAGCGTTGGCGACATACTTTTCTCCTACGAAACCGACAAAGCGTCGTTTGAGGAAGAGGCAAAGGAAGATGGAGTTCTTTTGGCCACTTTTTTTAATGAAGGCGACGAAGTTCCGGTGTTGGTTAATGTGGCAGTTATTGGAAAAAAGGGTGAATCATTTGATGAATTCATGCCTGGCTCAGCAATTGAAACTTCAGTTGACGAACCTTCGCGAGTAGAAGAAACGCCAAAAGTTATCGAATTTGAAGTTGAAGACGAATCGCCGGACAAGCACATCCGCATTTCACCACTGGCAAAAAAGATGGCGGAAAAACTTGGAGTAAACATTGAAATTTTAAAAGGCTCAGGCCCACATGGTCGAATTATTGCCCGCGATGTTGAAACTGCAGAAAAAGCTGTGGAAAAAACTGTTGAACAACCTAAATTCGCGGCAGCGCAAAAATCTGTTGCTCCTCCAACTCCTTCAGTAGTTTTGGAAACAGGCGATGATTTTGAAATCAAACCGATTCCAAATATCCGAAAACTGATTGCCAGTGCAATGCACCAGTCGTTACAAAACTCGGCACAACTTACCCATCATTTAAGCGCCGATGCACGTCAGTTGCAACGTTTGCGCAAGAAATTTAAAGCTGAATTTGCCGAAGGGAAAATCAAACAAAATATCACCATAAACGATTTAGTTTGTTTTGCCGTTATTCGTGCTTTGGAAAAATTTCCGCAGGTTAACACACATTATCATGGTGATAAAATGAAGTGGTTCAATAAAGTACACCTTGGTTTGGCTGTTGATACCGAACGCGGATTAATGGTTCCGGCTCTTAAAAGCGCTGATGATCTTTCTATTGTCGGACTGTCGGGCCGGCTAAAAGAGTTGTCAACAGCGGCAAGAAGTGGAAATGTAAATCCTGATTTGTTAAA
>DAOPKR010000080.1:0-8911 GCA_035391305.1 Draconibacterium sp. | reverse complement strand
TAAAAGAGTTGTCAACAGCGGCAAGAAGTGGAAATGTAAATCCTGATTTGTTAAATCCAGCTGCAGCTACTTTCACAGTTTCGAACCTTGGAAATTATGGTGTTGAAATGTTTACGCCGGTAATCAACCTGCCACAAACCGCTATTTTAGGTGTTTGTGCAATCATTCCGCGGCCAAAGGAAATCGAAGAGGGTGTTTACGGATTTGTGCCGATGATTGGCCTTTCGCTAACATACAATCATCAAGCGCTCGACGGCGGAGAAGCAACACTTTTCCTTGCAGAAATCCGCAATCAAATCGAAAATTTATCAGTTTAAAGTTCAACGTTTAAAGTTTAAAGAAATGCCAAAAGTACAATACATAAACCCAGATCAGGTTAGAAAACCAAGTCAGTTAGAATTTAAGCCAATTCCTGTAAATCAATACAATAAAACGATTGAAGAGGAAATGGAGAATTTTTCGAAAGACGATTTCGTCCGTATTTTTCATGATATGGTGGTAATCCGTGAATTCGAAACCATGTTGAACCTGATAAAAATCCGGGGTGAATACAATGAAATAAAATACGATCATCCGGGCCCGGCACACCTTTCCATTGGTCAGGAAGCAGCAGCAGTTGGAATGGCTTACACGCTTGATGTGGAAGATTTTATTTTCGGTTCGCACCGCAGCCACGGTGAAATTCTTGCAAAAGGTTTGTCTGCAATTGATAAATTGAGCGACGCCGAATTAGAGAAAATAATGGAAACCCATTTCGACGGGATTACCCTGGCACCGGTAAAAGCAGGTCACACAGGAACAACGAAAGAACTGGCAATAAAATTTCTTTTATATGGAACACTTGCCGAAATTTTTGCCCGCGAAACCGGTTTCAACAAAGGCTTGGGTGGATCAATGCACGCTTTTTTCACACCGTTTGGGGTTTATCCGAATAACGCAATTGTTGGCGGATCTGGCGACATTTCAGTTGGTGCTGCTCTTTACAAAAAAGTAAACCGCAAACCCGGCATTGTGGTTGCCAACATTGGAGATGCTTCAATGGCTTGCGGCCCTGTTTGGGAAGGTTTGGCTTTTGCAACAATGGATCAGTTTACTCAATTATGGGAAGGAGATATGAAAGGCGGTTTGCCTCTCATTGTAAATATAATGAACAACCAATACGGAATGGGCGGACAAACTTGTGGCGAAACTATGGGGTACTCGGTTGCCGCACGGATTGGCGCCGGTGTTAACCGCGACCAAATGCACGCCGAGCGCGTTGATGGTTACAATCCGCTTGCTGTTATTGATGCCTACAAACGCAAAAAGAAAATACTTGAAGAAAAACGCGGGCCGGTTTTACTGGATGTTTTAACATATCGTTACAGCGGACACTCGCCATCCGATGCTTCTTCATACCGTTCAAAGGAGGAAGTTGAAGCATGGGAAAAACAGGATTCAATTGTTTGGTTTGGCAGTGAATTGGTTCGGGCCGGAATCGCCAAAAAAGAAGATCTCGAAAAAATTAAAAATGATATTATCGAAGTAATCACTTCTTCTTTGAAACTTGCTATTGATGACGAAGTTTCGCCCCACATGGATATGAAAAAACACCCAAACCTGATTGGAGACATGATGTTCAGCAACAAAAGCATGGACAAAATGGAAGACCGACCGGTTGAAGTGAACCACCCGATGGAAGAAAACCCGAGGGTAAAACAACTCGAAACAAAAGAAAGGTTTGCTTTCGATGAAAACGGCAAACCACATTCAAAAATAAAAACATACGCTTTGCGCGACGGAATTTTTGAAGCCATTGTCGATCGTTTTTATAAAGACCCAACCCTGATTGCTTACGGTGAAGAAAACCGCGACTGGGGTGGTGCTTTTGCAGTTTACCGCGGATTAACAGAGGCGTTGCCTTATCACAGGCTGTTCAATTCGCCAATTTCCGAAGCATCAATTGTTGGAACTGCGATTGGCTACGCTATGTGTGGCGGCCGGGTGGTCCCCGAAATTATGTATTGCGATTTCCTTGGCAGAGCGGGAGATGAAGTTTTTAATCAGCTACCAAAATGGCAGGCAATGAGCGGGAATGTGTTGAAAATGCCGGTTGTAATTCGTGTTTCAGTTGGTTCGAAATATGGGGCGCAGCACTCGCAGGACTGGACAGCGCTTGCTGCTCACATTCCGGGCCTGAAAGTTGTTTTCCCGGTTACGCCGTATGATGCAAAAGGTTTGATGAACTCGGCGTTACAGGGAACCGACCCGGTTATTTTCTTCGAAAGCCAGCGGGTTTACGATATTGGCGAAATGTTCCATAAAGAAGGTGTTCCGGCTGAATATTATGAAATACCAATGGGCGAACCCGATATAAAAAGAGAGGGAACTGATGTTACAATCCTGACTGTTGGTGCAACACTTTACCGTGCTTTGGATGCGGCAAAAATCCTTGAAGAGAAATATAATTTTTCAGCAGAAGTAATTGATGCCCGTTCGCTGGTTCCGTTTAATTATGATTTGGTAATCGAATCGGTAAAGAAAACCGGACGTATTATCATCTCAGGCGATGCTTCAGGCCGCGGTTCATTTCTACGCGATTTGGCTTCAAATATTACCGAACTTGCTTTTGATTATTTGGATGCTCCGCCGGTTGTAATCGGCTCGCGTAACTGGATTACTCCGGCTTACGAACTTGAAAATGCATTCTTCCCGCAGGCACAGTGGTTTATCGATGCCATTCACGAACGCATTGTTCCGCTGGAAGGCCATGTTTCTGAAAATGATTTTACTGAAGCTGAGCAATTGGATAGGAATGCAAGAGGAATTTAAGGATAATGAGGTTTTTAACCGCATTCAAATCTGAAGTTAAAAACTTCTGCACTCATAAAAATCCGGTTTCAAGAGAGACCGGATTTTTTGTGGATTTTACGGGTTCCAAACCAAAATTTAAGTATTCTTAAAACGATATTTACTGTCCCAGTTCTTTTTTAATCATATTTTCAATGTGCAAAGTCAGTTCATCAACATTTAACCCTTTTGGTTCAATCGGGTCAAGAACAGTAAATTTCAGGTGGCTGCCTAATTTCATCGGGTAGTAGCCTTTTTTCATTATCTCATAATTTCCGTTGATGGCAAACGGTACAACCACTGCCGAAGGCGCTGTGCGGATAAGCGAAGCAATTCCTGCCGGCTGAAAAGTTTTTACCGAACCGTCTTTTGTACGTGTTCCTTCAGGAAAAATACAGGCAGCGTAAGTTTCTTTTTCAATGTGTTTTCCAAGCATCAAAATGTCTTTCACTGATTGCGATTTATTTTTACGGTCGATAAGCACCGAACCACCGTGGCGCAGGTTGTACGAAACACTCGGAATCCCTTTTCCCAGTTCAATTTTCGAAATGAACTTCGGGTGGTTTTTTCTGAACCCAACAACAATTGCAACAATATCGAGTAAAGTTTGATGATTTGCCGCAATAATTAATGGCCGGTTTTCAGGTATTTTTTCAAAACCCTTAAACGTAATTCGCGTGCCCAGGATCCAAAGCGAATAAAGCAAACAGAAATTCAATATGTCAACAACTTTTTTCCGCACCGGGTAACCCCAAATCCAATTTGCAATAACCTGGACAGGGTGAAATATGATTAGCAATAAAGCGAAAGTAAGCAGGTAGAAAGGTGTGATTAAATAGGAAAATATTTTATTCATTTTGGTATTTTTTCATGGGCAAAAGTATGAAAAAACAATAAATTATAATTTTACTCTTTTTCAATTCAAATTGGTAAATTGGATGCCAAAAAGTCTAAACCAAAAAAATCGATATAAAAATGACAAAAAGAAGAGATTTTATTAAGAAAAGCTTTGCCGGAGCAGCCGGAATTGCGATTGGCGGAATGGGTTTCAGCGCAAAATCGTATGCCTCAGTAATTGGTGCAAACGAACGCATAAATATTGCCGTAATCGGAATTCGCGGACAGGGAAACTCGCACATTGGCAACTGGTGTGCATTGAAAGATAACCGCAATGTTTTTTTGAAAACCATTTGCGATGTTGATGAAGAGTTGTATTCTGAAAGAGCAAAAAGAATTTTGGATTCGATAGGTACAAAACCACTGGCCGAGTGGGACATGCGAAAGGTTTTTGACGATAAGGAAATTCATGCTGTTTCAATTGCAACACCAAATCACTGGCATGCACTTGCAACAATTTGGGCTGCTCAAGCCGGCAAACATGTTTATGTTGAAAAACCTGCCTGCCACAATGTTTTTGAAGGCCGTAAAATGGTTGAAGCCGCCCGGAAATACAATGTCAGGGTGCAGGTAGGCACACAAAACCGTTCCATCGCAAATGTAATAGAGGCGATTGAATTCCTTCATTTTGGTGGAATTGGCGAAGTATATATGGCAAAAGGCCTGTGCTACAAACCGCGTGATTCGTTTGGCATCTCACCCGACAGTATGCCACCGGAAACCTTGCATTATGACATGTGGCTCGGTCCGGCAACCTGGCAGCCCTACAACGAGAAAAAAGGACATTACAACTGGCACTGGCACTGGGCTACCGGTGGCGGAGACACAGCCAACCAGGGTCCGCACCAGTTCGATATTGCCCGCTGGGGATTGAACAAGAATGAACACCCGGTTTCAGTGTATTCAACCGGCGGAATCTTTGGAATCAACCCAAAAGAGTGTTCGCAGGAAACACCAAATACGCAAACTTCGGTGTTTAATTATGCTGATGGAAAAATTCTCGAATTTGAAACCCGAGGCCGGTTTACCAATGCCGAAGCAGGACTTGGGATTAAAATAGGAAACACTTTTTACGGCACCGACGGATATTTGGAAATCAACGGAAGTTCGTGGCAGGCATTCAGACAACGTGAAAACATTCCGTTTGCAAGTTCATCAAAAGAAAGTTCGGAAACGCCAAAAGACCCGACTTTCCGCGCTGCGCCGGGCGGAACAGAACATTATGCCAATTTTATCGATGCAATTCGCTCGGGAAACGACTACGATTTGCATTGCGATATTAACGAAGGATTTTACTCTGCAGCACTGCCTGCTCTTGCCAATATTTCGTACCGGTTGAAACGCGAACTCAGTTTTGTGGGCGCTTACGAAAAATTTGCCAACGACCCTGAAGCGGATATGTTATTGACAAGAAATTATCGTAAACCTTATTTTATTCCTGATGAAGTGTAGTTTTTCAGGAGAGTGATATGCAAAAAATCCGATCTGGTAAAAGAGGTCGGATTTTTTTTTGAAAGCTGCATTTTTGTAAAAACAAAAGGCTGCCCAACGACAGCCTTTTTAACCTAAACCAACTAAACCTAATAAACCAAAAACTTACCAGAACGGTAAGCCAAATGATTTGTCTTAAATATTTTTTAATTCAATGATGCAAATTTGATTTGCATTTCACCAAATGTTTCAAAGAATATTCTGTTGCAAAGATATTATTTTTTACTGATCATCATCAATTTTGCAAAAAGTTTAGACTAATTGTTAATCTCTTTTGCTTCATCCAAAACTTTTTGAACCGAACCATGCAGTAACAATAAGCGCCTTGCTTTTTCTTCAGAATAACCCAATTCGTCCATTATCATTGTAGTTCCGCGAATTATCAGCTTCTTGTTGGTAAGTTGCATATTTACCATTTTATTTCCTTTTACACGTCCGAGTTGAATCATTAAAGTTGTGGTAATCATGTTCAGGATTAACTTTTGTGCGGTGCCCGATTTCATACGGGTACTGCCTGTAACAAACTCCGGCCCTACAATTGCTTCGATAGCAATATCAACGTTTTGGGCAAGTTCTGTGTTTGGATTACTTGTAATACATGCCGTTAAAATCCCATTTTCACGTGCATTTTTTACTGCACCAATTACATATGGTGTTCTGCCCGAAGCAGCAATCCCAACTACTGTATCAGTTTTATTGATTTTGTATTCTTTTAAAATTTCCCACGAGCGTATTTCATCATCTTCGGCGCTCTCAACTGCTTTTCTTATTGCCTGGTCGCCACCTGCAATTAGCCCGATAACCAAACCATAATCAACACCATAGGTTGGCGGTATTTCCGAGGCATCCAATATTCCCAGTCTGCCACTGGTACCGGCGCCAATATAAAACAAACGCCCGCCTTTTTTTACACGCGGCACAATTTCAGAAACCAGCTTTTCGATTTGCGGAATTACTTTTTCGATAGCTGGAAGCACTTTTTTATCTTCGTTGTGAATCCCTTCGAGCAATTCGCGCACGCTCATTTTATCGAGATTGCTGTAATTGGAACTCGACTCTGTTATACTCATGTTAATTATTTTTCATTGTGAAATTTCAATAACCCATTTAAAGGCTCCTTTAAAACAGTTTTTAAGCGCAGTTGGTTTCTTGTCAGCACATTTTTTAACTGAGGCTGAAAATAAAATGCAACTGAACCAACGAAACTCAGTGGCTGTTCACGAAAATCAGAATACAATGAAATGTTGCGGTTTATAAATTCCTGGAATGAATTTTCAATCAAATTCACACAGTATTCATCCGAGATATTTTCATTTATAAATGGGACGAATTGTGCAAGAAACTGATTTGGTTTTTCCTTTTTATAAACTCCTTCCATAAAACCTGCATACGTAATTTGAAACCGGGTTTTAAATTTTTCTGAAATATTTTCGGGCATCACACCTTTCAGAAAATCACCTACTAATTTACGTCCTAAAACTGCGCCGCTGCCTTCGTCACCCAAAATAAATCCAAGTGGCGGAACATGTTCAACTATTTCAGTCCCGGTGTAAAGACATGAATTCGAACCCGTTCCCAAAATACAGGCAATCCCCTTTTCTCTAATTAAAGTAGAACGTGCGGCTGCAAGCAAATCACTTTCAACTTCTATACTTGCTTCTGGATATAATTCAAACAAAGCATTTTTTACAATACTTCCTTTTTCAGGGTTTATAACTCCCGCTCCGTAAAAAAATATCTGATGGATATTAATGCCTGTTTTTGGCAAAAGTTTTAGCCTGAGTTCATCGGCAATTTCTTCTGTATTTCGGAAAAAAGGGTTAAGTCCACCGGTCTGATAATATTCGGTAAAATCATCACCATTGGTTAAACACCAACTGGTTTTTGTTGAGCCACTATCTGCAATTAAAATCATATGGCAAAAATAGTAAAGAAAGTTGGCAGTTGAATCACACTTTATAAACAGGGGTAGTATTCAAACTCAGCAATTCAAATAGAATACTGTTAATAAATAAGCCCTTTACTGTTATGTATATAGTTTTTTCATTTTGCTGTTTATTTAACTTTGCCGCAACTAAAAATGCAATAATGAAATTTGGAAAAAATTTTTTGTTTGTCTTACTGATGCTGGTAATTATCACTTCAAAAGCCCAGCCAAAATACGAATTCAGAGCTGTTTGGGTTGCAACTGTGAATAATATCGACTGGCCGTCGAAACCCGGATTAGCCACAGAACAACAACAACGGGAAGCAGTAAATATTTTAGATGAATGCAAACAGTTAAACATGAATGCCATCATTTTCCAGGTGCGGCCTGCAGGAGATGCTTTTTACCCGTCGGATTTGGAACCATGGTCGCGCTATTTAACCGGCACACCGGGCAAAGCTCCCGATCCGTATTATGATCCACTTCAGTTTTGGATTGAAGAAAGCCACAAACGCGGATTGGAGTTTCATGCATGGTTAAATCCGTTTCGCGTTTCACAAAATATTAAAGAACCATTGGGTGGAAATCATGTTGCATTTGAACACCCCGACTGGATTTTAAAATACGGGAACCTGCTTTATTTTGATCCGGGACTTCCGCAAACCCGCGAATTTGTTGGCAAAGTTGTAAAAGATATTGTTTCACGTTACGATGTTGATGCCATTCATTTCGATGATTATTTTTATCCGTACCCACTTGCCGAAGCATATCCTGATACAGTCTCTTTTTCAAAGTATAACCGCGGTTTTCGAAAAGAAAATAAAGCTGACTGGCGGCGTGAAAACGTTGATATTATCATAAAAATGCTGAACGATACAATAAAATCTACCAAACCCTGGGTGAAATTTGGAATCAGCCCTTTTGGTGTTTGGCGCAATAAATCTGAAGACCCAACAGGTTCGGAAACAAAAGCAGCTGCAACAAATTACGATCATTTATATGCCGATGTTATAAAATGGCAAAAGAATGGTTGGATAGATTATTTACTTCCACAAATTTACTGGCAGATTGGCCACCCGCAAGCTGATTTTAAAATGCTTGCCAACTGGTGGAAAAACCATACCTACAACCGGGGAATGTATATTGGGCACGCACTTTACAAAGTTGATGCACAATCGGAAACCACAGCCTGGACAAAGCCCGGAGAAATTTCAGCTCAAATCGGCCTGGTTAGAAATGTTCCTGAACTTGAAGGATCGGCATTTTACAGTGTGAAACACTTTAACCGTAATTTAATGGGTTTACAGGATAGTTTACTAAACAATTTATACCGAAAACCGGCTATTATACCCCCAATGAAATGGATTGATAATATGGATCCTCAACCAGTAAAAAGAATTGGGAAATGGGGTAAAAAAGTGAAATGGAAAACTGAGAAAGCAGAAAGTATAATGGATCAACCCAATCTTTTCGTGATTTATGGCAACGAAGCGGGTACGGAGTTCAGCAAGGAAAATCCTAACTGTTTCTGGGGAGTTGTAAAAGTTGACCAGCTAAAATTTGCCCCAATAAATGATAAAAGAAAAAAATACGAGATCAGGATTTCTGTTCTTGACAGATTAAACAACGAAAGCGAAGTAAGCAAAGCTATAAAATTGAAACTTTAAACCGTTATTCAAAAGCGAACTTTTACAATTAAAAATTTCAAACATAGAATAATTAACTATTTTTGCATCCAATTCGGCCTGTAGCTCAGTTGGTAGAGCA
>DAOPKR010000079.1:15800-20055 GCA_035391305.1 Draconibacterium sp. | reverse complement strand
TCATAAGCCGGAACTTCGTACCTGAAATCAACAATTCCCAAAGTTCCCATGTCGTCGATATTTGGCGCCCTGAAACCATTGCTGATCGTGGCGTACAAATGATTTTTCCGGTTAAGGTTATACATCGCCCCAACATTAAAAACAAGTGCGTCAGGCGAAATATTTACTACTCCCAAATCATCATCTTTCAATTTAATGTTGAATGCATTGAATCTTAATCCACCATCCAATACCCAGTTATTCAGGGTAAAATGATGCAGTGAATAAAGCGCGAAGTTGCCATATTGCGAGCCATCAGGATATAAACCTCTTTTTTCGGCTGATGGTACAGAATTATCGGTACTGTTTACAAAACGGCTGCTTGAAACCTTGTCATGATAATATTCAATGCCTGAATTTGCTGTCCATATTTTACTGAATTCAGAAGTAATATCAGTAACAAAACCAAAAGTATTAACCTGATTATCATCAATCTGAACCATATTTGTATTGTTCTTTTGTGTTGTCGTATTCTCCGTGTTTTGTTGCCACGAAGCAATGAATTTAACCTGATCGAATGCCTTTTTCGAACCGCGAAGATTCAATTTTGCATAATTCAATAAACGTTGTTGCGGCTGAAATTCGTTGGTAGCATAATTTTCTAGCACAACTTTGTGATAAATCGGCACGTGTGATTGGTTAAGAAACTGGCTTGCCAGCGTAAGCTGAACGTTTTCATCGAAGGCAAAAAGCAGTTTTCCATCAAAAGCATATTCAGTGTAACCTGAAGGAGATTGAACGCCGGTTTCCTTTCCTCCCACAAGATCTCCAAAATTTCTGTAAGTACCACCACCCAAAAAAGCAACTTTTTCAGAGTTATATTGTAATTGGCCACGACCTGTTTTTTCCATTCCACCGGTCATAAATTTACCGGTTGCGTTTCCATGCCATTCCTGTTTGCCTTTTGAAAGTAACGGATCAGCAGTAAACAACTGAAGGGCGCCACCAATCGCATCGGAGCCATATTGAACAGATCCGGTTCCTTTTGCAACTTCCATCCGGTCTATTGTAAAAATGTCGATTGTATTCAGATATTGATTTGGTCCATAACGGTAAATTGAGTTGTTTAACCTGATTCCATCAATCAGTAAAAGCGTTTGATTTCCAGTCAATCCGCGAATAAATGGTGAACCGCCACCATGATTTGTTTTCTGCACAAATACCCCATCCATGTTCATCAGCATTTCAGGCGCAGTGCGCTTTGTAAAATGATCCATTTCCTTTTTACCGAGCAAACTAATACTGTATGGAACAAGAAATTCTTGCTGAGGAATGCGTTGGGTTGTTACTACTATTTCACCAATTCGAACTGTATCCATTACATCGTTTTGGCCGAATGCATAAAAATTCATTAGAAAAAGCAGAAGAAATAAGCGAAATCTGTTCATCATAAAAATTTAACTGTTTAACAAAAGCAAAAATAGTTTTTAAGATTAATAAAAGCGAAAATGTAAGTTGGTTGCCGCATATTTGTTCGGAATTCAAGGATTCCATCTTTTCCAAAACTGCTTGTAAAGATGGAATCCGTTTTACTCTTGATAACTTACACTCTATTCTTGATGCTTGATACTGGTTCCAGTCTTTCTTTTCAATTCTTCCAACTTTTCTTTTTCAAAATTGGTTATTGAAAATTGGTTATTGGTTATTTTTCCAACAATTAATTATTCTATATTCTTAAAAACTACTAACCTATTATTCTTAAAAAACTTTGTAATATCTGCCCATCCAGTACGGCAACAAAAAATAGGTTCCGGTTTCCTCCCGCATTCCGCCTGTTCCGGTATCGAATTGACGGGGATTTGTATTCCACCTGAAAATTCCGTTTTCAGGAGTCGGAATCGGGTTGGTTGCCTGCCGGTTTCCTCCCCTTGCAACAATCGGATCTTCATGCAAATCCCGGCGATGGCTGTTTTCCATTTTCCAGTCGATTAAATCAATCGGATATTTCTGAAGTTCATTTAAAGCAACATTTAAATCGCAATCTTTCTTTAATAAAATACTTGAAATGATATTCCATGCCGGAATTTTTTCAGGTTGCGAAACTGCCCAGGTTCGTTCCAGACTTTTCATGTAAAGGGGCAGATACGCATCTCCATTTGCGTATCGAAGTAAAGTGAAATAGGAAAAATAAGTCAGGATATCATCGGAATGGCTGTTTTCAAAAGGCCCGTATTTTTTTGCCTGAACTGTATTTTCAGCATAATTATGCTTTTGAATCAGCATTTGATACGTTTTTTCATACTTCGGATTACCAGTGATATGAATGGCTGCTTTCAGAAAAGCAAGGATTTCAAGTGAATACAATCCTTTTTCGTAAGCCCAGTTTGGCGAATTATTTATCGAATCGGGATGCCAGACACCCCAGCGAGTGGGCAATCCATCATAATCGATTAAATGAAAATTGTTGTCGGTAATGTGATCCATTGTGCGGGACACAAGGTTTCCAACTTTAATTTTCATTGCTTCATCGGCCACCAGATCATAGAATATTGAAATCGCAAAAATGTGCCCAACTATTTCATCGGAGCTTGTATCATCGAGCCACTGCCATTTTCCATCGGGCGAAGGACGCCACTTTTTTGGGTGAGGCGAACGTGATTGTTCAACACTATCAGTGGCCAAAGCATACGAACGGGCTGGCAATCCGGGAATTCCTGTTACTGTTTCCAAATGTTCAAGTGCCTCGTAAGTCCTGACTGCATTTTCACGGGCTTCCGGATCTTTTGTAACTGCATACCTGAAACATTCAGCAGCCAGATAAACTGAGGTCCACAAACCATCGTTGTCTTCATTTTGTGTTTTGCTCGTGGTTAAATCTCCCGGGACCGACAAACGTGAAATATTTACAAGCCCGCGCCTGTTGTGCCGTTTTTGAATTACCTCTTCATAGATTTTGGCCTTTTCATCAAAAGTCATCTCAAGTTGTTTAATCTCACTGATTCCCTGTGGTGTGGCAATCCAAACCGTTTTCTCATCTATTGGTAAAATATCGTTGATTTTGTTGTCGGGCAGCCAGCGTTTTCCCAGATAATAATGCCAGTTCTCATCTTTTTTGATGGCTCCTTTTTCGGTTCCAAACCACAAAGTATTGTTGATGGAACGGATTACAGTTACCGGGCAGAATGGCAAACCGTCGGCACCGCTCCACATCCGGTTATCGCCATTTTCGGCAATGCAGCCAACCGAAAATAACCCGCCAAACAAAACTTCATTTTTATTTTCCCGACTGCTTAAACTGAAATAATTTCTTTTTGTTCCATTGGCCATTAATGCGTCATCAAGGTTTATCCATTCTTTTAACGTTCCTTTCAACAGACCGTCGCTTGTAGCCAACCAGAGATTACCAGTGTCATCTTTTACAATTGAATTTACCCTTTTGCTTTTTGTTTCTGCAATTTCAGTCCACTCGCCATTAAAAGAAAGAAGCCCGTTTGTTGTGCCAATCTGCAATGTTTTTTCATCTTCCCAAAACAAACATAAAATGGTGTCATTTTTCGCTGATTTTGGCAATGATATTCTTGTTTTCCCATCATCACTTTGAATGTTTTTGTCAGTTGCCAGCCAAATTTTTCCGCGTAAATCAATTGCAGCTGTCCGAAATCCGGAACCAACTGCTTCCCCACTCCATTTTCCATTACTGAATTTATAAACCCCATTTTCAGTTACCACAATTTGCAAACCTTGAACTAAGAACAATTTAATTACATTTTTACCGGCTTCATTGGGAAGCAAAATTTCGGTTTTAATTTCCTGTAAAAAGCTGTTTGAAACTGACTGTGCCTGTGGTTTTATACTTAAAATTACAAGGATAATTGCAAGCAGATATTTGATTCTCATATTGTATTTTTTGTTTTTAAATGATTTTCCAGTTCAATGATATGCTGAATGTGTTTTTCGGCAATTAGCCTGTGAATTTCATCAAACGGCAGAATTGGCTGACGAACATTGGCGGTAGGATAAATCCCCTGCTGATGCAAAAGTCTTTTAAAAAAATGGATTGAAATATCGAGGTGCTGGTTTGAAAATGCAAGCACAGGCAAAATTTGCTGAAACAGTTTTTCTGCTTCGGGTTCGTTTCCTGATTTCCACAACCTGTAAATTTCGCAGTAAATCCAGTGCATCCCGGTTGGCATAAAAGCATGTACACCACGTTTCAAACCTTCAATCATTTGTGAAACAGCCCAGCCACCGCTAACATTTAACCTGCCTTTTGTCA
>DAOPKR010000079.1:14413-15700 GCA_035391305.1 Draconibacterium sp. | reverse complement strand
CGTTCTATTTCCGAGAGTTTATAAACTTCTGATGCCATTGCAGGAACAAGAAAACCGACAACTCCGGCGGAAATGGCATTGGTTACATTTCTCTTTAAGGCAGAGAAATCAATAGAATTGTCAGTTTTGAATGGAGTATTCAGTACCGTTACGATTCCATTTAAAGGATGGAGTTCTTTCATTTATCGTTTCTTTTAATCGAGGTTTGTTCCATTTCGTCCGCAACAAGTTTGGTTTTCAATCAGGTTTTGAGCGCGGACGAGATACTTCTCCTTTATCTGACCCGGGGTTGAAACCCCGGGTTATTCATATTTAAACCTTTCAGGCTTGTATATTTCTTCAACTTTTCAATTTGAATTTGTATTAATACTTCTGTCCGCCAAAAGGTATGTTTTTCAATATTGGCTTCGTCGCGGACGGTATCGTACTCACCTTTCTTTACCCGATGTTAAAACCCGGGGCCACTTAGATTCAATTATTCAGTCATTCTCTCATTCACGCATTCACTCATTTCTTCATCACCCAAACATCTGTAACCCGCGATTGCTGGCGCCAGTTGAGGTGTTCTTCATCGGGTTTGTCAAAAGTGATTTTCAGTTTCCCATCTTTTATCAATTCTTTATGAAGCGGAAATTCCTTGAACTGCTCAAACCCCTTTTCGTATTTTGTTGGTTTTAAACGTTCGCCGTTGGCACGCAGCAAAGCTTCGCCAAATCCTGCAACCCGAATCAGATAATCTGAATTTGGGTCGAGTTCAGTATATTCTAAAACCGGTGTAAACTGAAAAAGCTGGGTTGAAAGCCTTTTTCTGCTAAAACCGTCGTTTTCCCATAAATAATCAATGGCATCCTCAGTTTCTGAAGTAACATGTTTGGCATCGGCACTTGAAATATTATCGTAAAAACTACCCTCGCCGGGGTTTTCATAGTTTCTGATAAAATCGAGCCGGGCTACTTTTTCATTTTCTGATTTCAATTCGGCTACTTTTTTAAATTCATCTTCCAGCCACCATCTGTTGTTTAACGGATAATCAATAAAATCAAGTATTGCACCGCGTTCATACCCACGGGCGTTATATTTTGGCACGCTTGTCTGCAAACCGACAGACTGAAATAAATCATCACAGTAACCTGCTACTTTTTGTTTTAAATCCTGGGCGACTGGTTCTGTTTCAGCATTTTTCAGAATATCAAGTGCATCAGCCATCGCTTTTTCTGCCCCAATTGACCCTGCAGTTGCCAGAATTTCATACGCCCGGGTTTCAAGTCCTTTTTCGTAAGCCTGTCG
>DAOPKR010000079.1:0-14313 GCA_035391305.1 Draconibacterium sp. | reverse complement strand
GTAATAATATTTTTAATATCGCCTTTCGAATTCCAGCCCAACTGGCTCCAAACTACTTTATTCACATCATCGTGCACACCATCGGAATAGGAAATAAAACCATCGGTAAGCGGAGCATCGTTGTTGTGGATTTCAGCATAATAAAGTGGCTGCGGATTTGTGCATTCACGCCCTTCTGTTAATGCAAAAGCCTGGTCCCATTTTTTAACCGGGAACTGGCACCGCACGGTGTGAGTGAGATCGGGGTAAGAACGAATTTTGTATTTCTTTGGTAAATTTTCACGTTCAATTGCAAGTGGCGGGCTGCTTGGTCCGTTGGCAACCCCGGCAAGCCAATCGGGATTTACATCATTTATATATTTAAAAAAGTATTCAACTTTCTCACGCTCAAAACCCTGCAATGAAATCCACATTCCTGCATTTGGGTGGTATTTATGAAGCAGGGCTGACACTTCTTCCAAAAACGGCAACACATCACCGGGATGATTATCACCGGGATCACCACCGGGAAAAAATACACCATCCAACCTTGGACAGGCTTTATAAAATGCCTCGTGTTTTTCAAGTTCTTCCTGCCGTAATTTTTTATTTTTTAAATCGAATGAAGCCGGTGTCCAAATCCAGTATTCGGCATCGTATTTTTCGCAAATCCGGCTCAATGCAATATTCATTTCTTCGCGCGAAATTTTCATGTGTACACTGGGCGGCCCATCCTGAAAAGGAATGTTTTCGAAACTGTTGGCACCAAAAATCATCTGTTCCCTGAAATGCTGGTCGAATTGTTCTACTGTCCACGCATCCCACGAATTGGCTGTATTGCGGTAACCAAACTGGTGCCCGCGAATTGCATATTCAGGCGAAGTTGCAATATCTGTTTCACCTGGCAGTTTTAAAGTTCCTTCGCTCATTTCGGCAATCCTGAGAAATTTCCCGATTCCAAATAAAATCCCCCTTTTGTCGGCACCAACAATCCAAAGAATTTTTTTCCCGTTTTCATTTGAGTAAAACAGTCGAAACCCTTCCTTCTTTTGTTCAGAAAGATCGGTTCCTTCGCGCAAAGGGACTTCAGTGCCAAATAGTTCTTTATCCGTTGAAAGTGCCAGCGCAATAACAGTTTTGTTTTCCCAGTTTTCGGCCTGTTTTATTTCAATTGAAGTTCTTTTTTCAACCTCTTCTGTTAAAACCTGCGCCAGTGTGGAATTCATCGGTGCCAAAATCGATGGCGAAATAATGAGTACAGAATCACTTAAATCGGGCCGGGGTTCATTATTGCTGCATGAAAATAAAAGAAAACCCAGCGAAATTATCAGTGTAAAAAAAATAGTTATTTGTTTCATTATTATTCAGTATAAAATATTCTAAAACTTATATTGGGGAATTTTCATCAATTCTCCGTCTTTTAGCGCCGATTGATGCGCAACAATTCCTGAAACGGTTAGGTTTAGCGCCATTGCAATATCAACCAGCGGTTTTCTGTCCTGCAAAATGGAGTGTATAAATTCGTTTGTAAGGTAGCCGTGTGAACCACCGTGACCTCCAAGCGGCATTCCCGGAGGAAGTGGTGGCCTGTTTAAATCGGGCAACACAACGTCCAAACCTTCAAATTTTTCATAAAATGAACCTTTTTGCCCGCGCACTCTTCCACGCTCACCTTCGTCGCCGGGTGTATCCCAACTCACTGCCATTCTTGCTGTTCCTCCTTCGCTTGTGCGAAAAAGCGCTATTTCAGTACCAAAAGGATTTTTGTAAATGTTGTTTTCAGGCTTCAAGTGTTCAATGATACTGGGCATTCCAATGCACGAAACTTCGGTAAAACTACCGCCTGTTGCACAAATATGAAAGGCGTTTGAATGGGTTGGGTAAAACTGCGGAGGTAGTCCAATTCGCCAACCGTTGTAGGAGTCAATTGGCGTTTCCATGTAGTGATAATATTCACCTTCAGAATAAACTAACCCGCCAAATCCTCCTGATTTATATATTTTGTGCATTGCATAACAACTTTCACGGAACATTGAAGTTTCGAACATCATGTATTTCAGGCCACTTGATTTTACAGTTTCGTATAAAATCTCAGCATCTTCAAGCGAACCAAAAACTGCAGGAACAGCCACTGCCACATGCTTTCCATGTTTTAATACTTCACGGCAATGCCGAAAATGACTCGGGGCATCAGTGGCAACAAACACTGCTTCAATGGTTTTGTCTTTTACCAATTCTTCAAGCGAAGGGTAGGATTTTGAACACCGGGCCACTTTTGCCATTTCGGCACAACGCTCAGGAATAAGATCGCTTACTGCAACAACTTCAACATTCGGGTGATCCTGAAAACCAAAGTGTGTCCCGAACTTGCAAACCCCGTAACCTACCAAACCCACTTTTATTTTCTTTTCGGAAAAGGGAACCCAACCTTTGTAAGGGGCCGTTACATCCGATAATTCATCAAAACCCTGAATTACAGAAGAATCAGATTTTTGCTGATTTTGGTTAGTTTGTGACGAACAGCCAAACTGGGAAAATGCAAGCGTAGCAAATCCGGCTGCTGACGTTTGCAAAAATGACCGCCGTGAAAACGGGTTAACCAATTTGCTTTGACTTACGAGATTTTTTTCTACAGCCACTTTTGATTTTTCAGTTTTCATTTTTTTGTTTTTTTTCAAGGTTATACCTGCAATTGCCTGGCTATTGACTTTTTCAACAGTTGACAACTCCAGGTTTATAACGGGTTCTATTTTGCCACCACAATTTTCCAGTCACTGAATTCAACCCAATATTGATTTTTATCGGGGCCGCCTGCTGCAAGTCCGAGATCGATTGATTCATTAATTCCGGGAATTTCAGAAGTGTGACGTTCAATAATCCAGTTTTTTCCGTCCAAACTTATATATCCGCTGAAACTGTTTCCGTGCCTGACCATTTTAAGATAAATGGGAGTTTGTGAATTTTCCGGAAGGTTGGTGCTACTTGCTTTGTGCATACAACCGTTGGCAAATTCATCGTACTCAATACCAGCCCTGCCCGGGGAACTGAAAACCAAAACAGACCCTTTACTACCGGGTTGCACATCGAAACTTTGGGAAATATCATTCCGAACAAAAAGTCCTGAACGGAACCATTCGTGCGTTCGGTTTCCAAACTGGCTGATTTTAACAGTTGCCACAAAATCTCCTTTGATTCCCTTTAAATACGCTGCTGCATAAGAATCTTCAGCATGAAAAAAATCGGAACCGCCGGCAGTTATTTTAAACCTGTTGTTTATTTTATCTGCTTCAATTTCATAAGGTTTTGCCTTTGCTGAACAAAACTCAAATATTTTCATTTTTGAAATATCAGGTACTTCTGATTCGAAAACAGTTAATTCCCTAACTGCGCTGTTTTCAACTCTAACCTTGTGTTTACCGGCGCCAACTGCCAAATCGAAATTTATATTTTTTGATTCTCCGGGTCGAAGTTCAAGCGGCTGAATCTGAACTTTACTATCGTCAACAAAAATTCCGGCATTCAATGTTTGCGTTTTATTCGAAAGGTTTTTTGCTTTGACAAAACCCTTCGCCACTTCGCCAGATATGATTTGGCTAACCGATAATTCAAAATCTTCAAACACAACCGCCGGTTTATTCCCTTCAACTTTAATGGTTTGGTATGGTGTTGAACCAATTGCCAAAGTGTGTTCGCCTTCTTCATAAAACCTGATTTCGAATTCTATTTTCCGTGAATTGCTTTTAATAACCGGAAAAAGTTTTTCCTGATAAATTTTACCATCTGCATAAAACAGCACCGGCGCCATTCCGCTGGAACCATTGTTAAAAACATCGGCTGAAACTTTTATTATACTACCTGCAACAGCAGCTCCCGAAGCATTTTTTGAAGAAACTTCAATAAACAAATTGCTTTCTTCAAAATCCGGTTCTCCATCAATTATTAATTCAGGAGGTGTAACCGGGGCTTCAATTTTAAAGTTATTTCTGTAAATATTGTCTTCAGGCAGCGCCGCACAATATTTCATTTCGCCCTGTTCCAAACTGTAAAAAATATTTTCTTCGGAAGTCCAGCCCGACGACATATTATCGAACCAAAACCCAACATTATCATTAAAAAATCCGGCATGAACACCGTGAACCAGGTTTCGCCTTACCACTGAATTGAATGTAAGCCCGGCAGTTTTAATTGCGCCCGAATCATCGGCATCAAGCTGAACATTATCCAAATGATTGTATTCAACCACGTAACCGCCATCAATTGCTTCTTCCTGATTTGCCCAGCCTCCAACGTCAATGCCATACCTGCCGCGGGTTTTGGTAATATAATTGTGCGAAATGGTTGTCATTAACGTGTACTGCGCAAAAATGTTAATACCGCCACAATCATAAAATTTATTGGATGAAACTTGTGTTTCACGAATAATTTCGCGGCCATCAGCCGGACGAGTCAACCCATGACAATAAATTCCGCCATTGTCGATGGTTTCAAAACGGTTTTCCAAAATTTTGGTTTGATAACAACCTTTTTGTATCGAGAGCGCTGTTCCGCTGCATGAACGTACTTCACTTTCAACCAATTCACAGGCATGCGAAAATTCGAAACTGATTGCACTTAAGCCGGAAGTTGCCCCTTCAAAAGTCAACCCGTAAAACCGTAAATTACGAACTGGTTTTTCCATTTTTCCGCGAACCACCAACAGCTGATTTAGTGATGGCACTTCAGTAATTACCAGGTTCGGATCACTGATTTCTTTTTCAGGAATATAACTGATTTCCCTGTTGCTTTTATCGAAAAACCATTCACCGGGAGCGTCAAGAAGTGCTTTAATATTTTCGATATAATAACGCGGAGGAACGATTACTACCCCTTCCTGCGGAGATTTGAAAGTCGCAACACCAGCTTTTTCATCAACTTTTTTAATTGAATTGATTCCGGTGTGCCAGCGCAAAAGCATAATAACCCGGTTGTCTTCCATATTATCCCAGTTCCTGATTTCATCTTTATTAAAATGAAGTAAATCTGTTGTTTTTGATATGACAGGTGGAACAAAATATCCGGTGTTGGGTGTCCGTGCCAGAACCTGTCGTATTCCGTTAACTACAAGCATTGCTGCAGTATCTGCATCGAATTTGGCATTCCACACATTGCCGTTTTTCTTCCATCCCGAAACAGTTGATCCACCCGAAATAACAGGTTTTTCGCCTGGAAAAGCAGCATAGGTTACATAATGGTCTTTTAATTTGTGGTACTCAAATGCACCTGTTGGCAGGTTGGTTTCAACACGTTCTCCGCCATCTTCAGCATCGAAAAAAAGCGGCTGACTTAAAGCATAATTGCCTTTACGTATATAAACCAAAATATCACGACCTTTTCCAAACGGGTGAGGCGAACCAATCCAGCGTTTTTCAACAGGCTCATCTTTTGGAAAATATACTTTTGCTTTTAGTTCACGAACAGCCTTTTGTGCTCTTTCAATAGTTGCAAACGGGCCATCGGTTTTATCAGAATTTGGAGAATCCAGTGTTCCCGACCAACTGTCGTTCCCATTGGTTGCCACATAAAAATCAGCCTTTTCAACGGGCACAAATTTCTGCCATTTTTCGCCACGAAGAAGTTTTCCGTCACGCGAAAGATTCTGCTGACCAAAACTGAAATTTAAAAATCCGGTTAAAATGAAAAATATAATAATCGCTTCCTTTTTCATTTATTACTTTTCAAAATGATAAAAACATAACACGGTGTTTTGCATTTTCACTGACGATTCAAGTCTCAGGGTTGTATAAAACAACCGGAAACTAAACAAAACAGAATCCCTCCCTATTTTTGAAGCTGCTGGTACAATGCCAGCAAAAAATCGCGGTTATCGGCTGTCAGATAATGCATTTCGCCGCCCATTCGGTTAAAGGTCTTACAATAACGCAGATAATACGCCGGATTGTCCATTGGTGGTTCACCGTCTTTTGCCCAGTCCCAGTCAGATTCAGCCAAATCTACGATCAGCATAAAATGCCTGTCGATATGACTTCCTTTTTGAATTTCAAGGTTTTGCGACATGGAAAGCGATTTTTCGAAAATCATGGGCGACATAACCGCCGAACCCACAGATAAATAAACGCCATCTTCGAGATTACTGACACTTTTTGCAAAACTCAGAAAATCGCTTTCAGCAGTGCGACCAATCGCAGCACCATGATTCATAGGGTGATTATAAATTATATCGTGCCCAAACATTGGATGGCTTGTAAACGGTATCTTCATTTTATAAGCATTTGCCTGAACTGAATATTGTTTAAACGGATGCGGAATTTTCATCCAGCCGGGCGATAAATTAAAATGGTTAATTACACCGGCAAAGTCAATTGCTGCCGCAGCCAAACCCGGATCGCTTTCCATGTTTTGTTTTGAAAATTCATACAATTTTGACATCTCCGGTATTTCCAATCCTTCCTGATAAATCATTTTCCCAACCGATTCGCCGTAACCGAGTCCTTCGTATGCACCAACAATTATGGCAAGGTTTATATAAAAACCTGTATCGTCCCAAATCCCAAACTGACCGAGTTCTACATTTTCGCGCACATCCTCACTTGATTTACCCTGGTAGGCAAATTCCCAGTCATGTATAATTCCTGCACCATTTGTTGCCAAATGTGTTACCCAGCCTTTCTCCATCAAAGCAATTAAAGTTGGCGCCATACCATTTTTAATTGTGTGTGCACCAAAAGTGAGCATAACAGAACGATTCAGTTCGCGGGCTTTTCTTATACGTGCTACTGTTTTTGCAATAAGTTGATTTCCTTTTTCAGATAAATTTCGTGGAGCTTGTGTAAAAGGAATTTGATCCTTTTCAATATAAACTTTGTTTTTTCGATCGCTTAAATGCTTAACATCAAGTAAATTACGATCGAATTTAGGATAGGGCATTTTGAATGTTTTTTATTATTTATTAATGATTAATTAGAAGAAAGCTACAAGTTGCAGGTTCAAGTATCCTGAAACCTGCAACTTGTAACCTGAATTACTCCGGTATGTTCAACAATTGTAAAAGCATTGGCAACTGCGAAAAATCGGGAATAATAATATCGGCACCAGCTTTTATTAATCGTGAGCGTTTGCTTTCGTTGAGGCTGTGACGTTTCATTTCGTTGCTGGCAATCCCAATTGTGAGACCTTCCCTTTTGCGGGTTTCGCGAATTTCAACAGGGCCATCACCAAATGCTGCAACCTGTCCGTTTTTCGAATCGCCGATTGTATTTAAAATACGGTCAAGCACTATTTTTTTAGCTTCTTTTGTAACATCGCCAACTGCACCGTAAATACCGCCTTCAAACAAATGGTCGTAGCCCATAATCCGGGCTTCGTTTCTAACATCAACTTCATCAGTTCCGCTGGCGAGGTACAATTTAACGCCTGCTTTGTACAATTTTTCAAGCAAAAGCACTGCGTTTTTCAACGTAAAATCTTCAATCGACAATTCACCCCGTGTTAGTTTTGCCTCGCGCTCCCTGACCATTTTCAGCAACTCATTGTTGTAAATTTCCTTATATCCAAATTCATCCAGAATCTGATCTTCAGGAACAAGCCCGAATTCTTTTACCAATTCTACCAATCCCTTCATTTGTACGAGCGTTTGGATTCCGGTTGTTTTATCAATAAAATCGACAACCCTTGAATAAACTTTATGATAAAGTGCTTCATCGGCATCCTGAAACTGTGAACCCAGAATTGCTTTCATCATCATGGGTTGCATAATATGTTCCCAACCTTCGCGCAGGGTCGAAATGGTTCCGTCGTGGTCAAAAATAGCATGTTTAATATTTAGGGGCTGGGCCCATTCATTTATTACTTCTATTTCTGAATTTTGCCAGTATTTTGCATGGCGCATATCTTCAGCAAGTTCAGGACTGTAAACAAAATCGGGATCAGTACCGATATTCAGTATTTCAGAAGGACTCGCAGTGCCGGTTTGAAAAAGTTTCTGCACTGTTACCCCGGCTACATAAGAACCAATTTCAGCAGCAATTTCAAGACTGTAACCAGCGGCAAGAGCTGATGCCGCACCTGCCAGGTAACTGTCGCCGGCACCCACCGGATCAACTTTTGAAATGATCATCAAACCGTCAATATTTGTAACACCATTTTCGTTAACGATTATCGAGCCGCGGGCACCTCTCGTAATAAAAAGCGGTTTCCCGAATTTCCTGTACAAATTGAGGGCAGCTTCTTTTACTTCTGAATACAAAACAACGTCATCTGTATCTTTTTTAAATCCTCCCATTATTGCAGCTTCCAGATCGTTCATTTTCCGGTAGGCACCTTCATACGAGGCACTGTAATTGCGACTGTCGGCAATAAATATTTTATTCGGAAAACGCTGAATAACCTTTGTAATCTGACTTCTGAAATATTCGGTATGAATTCCGGACAAAACCTGCTGGTTGATGATAATGATATCCACTTCCGGAATTTCGGCTTCGAGACTGCCAATGAGTTTATCGGCAGTTTGTTTTGAAAGTACATTGAAATTCCCAAAATCTATGCGATTTTGCTCTGAATCGCCAATATATGGTTTTGTGTAAACGTGTGTTGACCAGTCTTTTTCCTGAACAATCAGGTTTTTGGGGTTGATGCCGTTTTGTTTCATCACCTTCACCATTTCATTTCCAAACGGGTCGGGACCCAAAACACCAAATGCGCGTACATCCTTAACTCCCATTGCAGTAAGGTTGTTTGTTACATTTCCGGCACCTCCCAACGAATATCTTTGTTGTTTCACAGGTCTGGTTAATTGCCCCGTTTCTATTGAAATCTCACTTTTCGATTCATCGATAAACCAATATGCGTCAAGGCAGAAATCGCCCAAAACTGCAATTTTAACAGATTTAATTTCGCTGATTATTTTCTCCAGTAATTCCTTTTTCATCTTATTTACTTTTCTTTTACTTTATTTTAAGTTTCCAGAAGATTCACTTCAGTAATTTTATTTGATTTTCTGTTTAATCGTAGCGTTTTAATTTCGCATGGACCAAAACTGCCTTTCCATTCTGTTTTTGCAAAAGCCAGATTGAGTTTTGCATCTGTTTTGCTTCCTGAAGTTTCAACACAGCGAATAATTATATCGTCGTTATCCTCAGCAAGTTTTACCGATGAAACAATTACATTTTGTTTGTCTGTTGTGAGCAGCGAACCTGATTTTGGCAGCTTACCGCCATGAATTCCCTGATAAATACTGACAGGCGGCGCTACAAGAACTTCTGCCAGTTGAACAATATTGCTTTCTTGCCATGAATCATTATGCGGAACCAGCAACATTTTGAATGTGTGAATTCCCTGATCCATCCAAATGTGTTCCTGTTCCATATCAAGCACACGCGGATTATGATGCGCATAAACGGCTGACCGCATAACCGAAATCCGCATGTCATTTCCTTTAATGCTATAACCGTATTTTGCATCGTTAATAACTGACAGTCCGTATAATTTTCCATCCTGTTTGCCGGTAACGTCAATCCACCGTTGACCGGGATCTTCATCTCCGTTGGCATTACGCACAATATGACCATAGGAAGTTTCGTATGTCGCAACAGATGAATCAACATTAACAGGGAATGAGAATTTTAGCATTTTTAATTTTTCATGCCAATCAATAGTCACTGCCGCTTCAAGATTTGGAGAACCCTTTCGCAGCGCCCAGTCAATAGTAAGTTTTGAATCACCCCAGCTTGTAATTACGCGTGTTTTGGCACGCAACGGACCATTCTCGAGTACGATTATTTTAGCATCTCCAAATTCGCCAATCTCATTATCAAATGCCTTTATATCATGACTCCATGTATCGCTTTTGTCATCAATAACAACTGCCCTGCAACCTCCTCCGGTAAATGCTAGTTTTCCGGTTGTTTTATCGGTGATTTCAAGTGTGCCGTTTTTATTAAAAAGAACTTTCAGCTTTTCATTTTCAAGAATGTCATTTTCAGCTTTCGCAGGATTTGAAACTGCCGGAGAATCGCCATCCATGAGCCGAACCTGGCGATAACCCATTGCCGGAATTTTTACTTCAGCAAGAAGTTTTTTACGGCTGCCTGTTTCTGTAGTTCCTGCTGCCCACTGGTGGTTTAGCAAATTCCCGTTTTCGTCGGTAACACGCGATCCCTTGTGCTGGCTTCCCCAGTTAAAATCGTATTCAATAATTTCTGAAATATCCCATGAATGCGGATTAAATGCAACAAAATACTGCGATTCAGGATCTTCAGCGGCAATTTGCCATTCCAGTTTCTGAACAGCCTTGTATATTGCCTGGTGTGCAATATCCTGCGCAAAACCGTAACCTTCGCGGGCGGCCTGCGAATGTTCAGGAACCGAAGTCCCGGCAAGACTATCATGAAACTGTAGAAACAAAACCCGGTGCCATGCTGTTGAAAAATCATTTTTAGGATACACCGCTCCCCAGGCCAAATTACCAATTGCTGCAATTTTTTCTGCAGTTATCAATGCTGCTTCCGACTGGCGGTTGCCTTTTTTAATTTCAACTTCAGCAGTGTAGCATCCAACTGCGTGGTGCTGAAGATCATCGTTTACAACCGGAATCTGAGGATTTTCCTTTTCAATGGCTGCAAAATATTTTTCAGGTGTGCTGAACAGAATTTTTGGTGCACCATTTTCTGATTGCATTTCAAGAATGGAGCTGATATTTATTTTGGTTGGTCCGCCGCCATGATCGCCAACACCATAAAAAGACATATAGTTTTTCATGGGTTGCCCCTTGAATCGTTCCAAAACATCTTCCGTTCTTTTCCGAACTGATTGTGAATCGTTATAACTAAAAGGAATACGATATGTTGTGATTTGTGTACCGTCGAGCCCCTGCCATTTAAAAAGATCGGCCGGAATAGTTTTCTCATGTGGCCCGGGACGCATAAATACATAATAATCCATTTCCTGTTTTTTCAGAATTTGTGGTAAAGTTGAAGTGTGCCCAAAAGAATCGGGATTGAAAGCCACTTTTGCCTTTTTCCCAAAAAGTTTCTGGAAGGTTTGCTGACCATACAAACCCTGTCGTACCATTGCTTCTCCTCCCGGGATATTCACATCGGGTTCAATCCACCAGCCACCTACAAAATTCCAACGGCCTTCATCAACACGTTTTTTAATTTGAGCGAGCATTTCAGGATCGTTTTCTGCCACCCAGTGATAAAACTGGGCTGAACTTGATATAAATGCAAAATCCGGTGTTTCGTTCATCCTGTCGAGTGCCGAACGAAAACTGCTGTGCACCACTGAAATTCCTTCCTGCCAGGGCCACAACCAAACCGGGTCGATGTGTGCATGACCAATCATATGAAAAGTAATGCCCTGCTCCCCAGCCGGCCAGTTTGCCGGATTGTTCAAATTACCAAAAACTGAACTTACCGGTGCAATTGCGATAGCTGCTGTTCCGGCAGCTGTGCGTTCAATAAAAACTCTCCTTGAAAGTTTTGAATCTGAATTAGTCTTTTTCATTTGTTTTATTTTATTGGTTTATTAATAGTTGCTTGTTACTTGTTACTTGCTACTTGTTGCTAGTTACTTGTTGTTTGTTACTTGATACTCAGTACTTGATTCTAATTTCCAACTTCCATTCTACCCAAATATTTCATTTTCAACCATCATACAAATAGCGTGGTAAACCGGTAAGTGAAGCTCCTGTACATAAGCCGTCCGCGTTTCCGGGACATTTATCAGAATGTCGCACCAATCTTTCATTTTTCCACCTGTTTTCCCGGTTAGGCCAATAGTATTCAGCCCTTTGGCTTTTGCGGCGATCATTGCATCAATTACGTTTTTTGAGTTTCCTGAAGTACTTAGCCCAATAAGAATATCTCCCGGATTTCCCCATCCTATTACCTGCTGAGCATAAATTAAATCGCCATGAATGTCATTGGCAATTGCCGTAATCAGCGACTGATGAACAGTAAGTGAAATTGCGGGCAAACCTTGCTGTAGCTTTTCGGCAAGCATATTTCCCCTTTCAGGCGAAAGTTCTTTTAGTTTTTGTTGAAGTGAAACATTTAACGGCCTTTTCCCTTCAAAACTTTTCATCAGTTCACCTACAATATGGTCGGCATCAGAACAACTTCCACCGTTTCCGCAAACAAGCACTTTACCTCCATTACTGAAAGCTTTTATAATCAAATCACTGGTTTCCCTAATTTCATTTTCCAGATATCCCAAACGAGTGTAACGATTTAGCAATTCATTCAAAATATATCCTGATTTTTCCATAAGTTCAGTTTAAAAATGTTTTTCGTTAAGCGCCACACACAAAGCGGCAAAATCGCCGATAGATTCACCCAAAAGAGCAGGTTTTATCTGGCAAACCCCAACTGCTGCCGGAATGGCTTCCTGCGTCAGAATTCTGTCGATATGCGGTTTAAAGAGCATTTCGTTGCGGGAATAAATACTTCCGATTACAATACATTCAGGGTTTAAAATATCGATTAGAAGTGCTAGACCCCGCCCGAGGTATTCCGCAGAAATCCGAATAATTTCAAGTGCCGTTGAATCTCCTGTATTTGCAGCTTCGGCAACAGTTTTTGCGGTTAAATAACCGGCACTTTCAAGATTTGGGCAAAAGTCAACCTGAAGCCCATCCTGAAGTTTTTCGGTAACTATTGATTTTGCAAGCTGTGCAATTCCGCCACCACTGCAAAACCCTTCAAAAGAACCGGCTTTTCCAAAACCCACCGGACCATTTTCAGCCAACCTGATATGGCCAACCTCGCCGCCCAAATCATTAGTTCCGGCATAAAGCTGCCCGTTTAAAATCAAACCTGAACCCATTCCGGTTCCAAAGGTCAGGAAAATCATATTTTGTGTCCCTTTCCCGGCTCCCATCAGCCATTCGGCAAGTGCACAGGCATTTGCATCGTTTTGAATAGCTGCCGGTACCCCGTATTTTTTGCTGAAAATTTCAACAATCGGAACGTTATCCCAGCCTGGCAAATTTGGAGGTGAGTAAATCATCCCTTTTTTTGAATCGAGCGGGCCACCGCAACTAATGCCAATTCCTTTTAAATGTTCTTTAGGAAACCTGGGAAACAATGAATTAATGTGAACAAAAAATTCATCAAGCACTTCCTTATAACTTCTGTCACTTGTTTTTGTTTCAAACTGAATTTTAGTGTGGATTTTAAAATCATCATCACCAACAACCACGGCACATTTAGTGCCTCCAATATCAAGCCCCAGATAATATCCTTTTTGCATTTTATAACTTTATTTTAGTATTGAAAATTTTTGTTAAATCGTTTTAGCAAACTTATAAAAAAAGTTTTATCCACTGGATTTCCTTGGGATAAAAATTGACTGTAAAACAATTTTCTTAACCTCTGGTTTTTCCTTTCTGTTCTTCATTAAATCAAACAGAATTTTAATTGATTCCTGACCTATTTCTTTTAATGGCTGAGCAATTGCAGAAATAGGCGGCTGGCTGATTTTATATGCATCAGGATCATCAAAACTAACAACAGCGATATCTTCAGGAATATTTAGTTGCATTGAATGAATTGTTTCGATACCCATTACTCCAAGTTTGCTTGTTGCAAAAAACACTGCATCAACTTTTTCCTTGTTGCCTGGTTCCAATTCTTTGACTGCATTTACCAAATCATCTTTTTCATGTGAAAAAGGCATCATTTTTATTAAATCATCATTTACCTGAATGTTATTTTCGATTAAAGCCTGTTTGTAACCAAGAACACGCTGATTCATATTATTCAGATGAACATTTAATGTTACACAGGCAATTTTTTTGTAGCCTTTTTTAATTAAATGATCTACAGCCTGATAAGAAGCCTGAACATTGTCAACAATAATGTAATTAGTTTCAATATCGGGGAAATTCCTGTCGATTAAAACAAATGGAGTTTTACTTCTTTTAAGTGCCAGAATTTGATTTTCACTTCCGGCAGGCGGGGCAATTATAAAACCGTCAACCTGGCCTTGCTGAAGCATTTCAATTTGCTTTGCCGAATTTTCAGGGTTTTCGTCGGAACTGCAAAACATTACCCGATATCCAAGATTTGCTGCTTCTTTTTCGATTTCGCGCCCCAATTTGCCAAAAAACGGGTTTGCAATATCGGCAATAATCAAACCTATGGTATTCGTTTTCCCGGTTCGCAGCCCTTTTGCTATCTGGTTTGGTTTGTAATTCAGTTCAAATGCAAGCGCAATTACTTTGTTGCAAACTTCTTCGCTAATACGGTGCTCTCTTCCTTTTCCGTTCAACACCAACGAAACGAGTGTTTTTGAAACGCCAAGTTGTTGAGCAATATCATTCAATGATGTTTTTTTCAT
>DAOPKR010000078.1:0-20065 GCA_035391305.1 Draconibacterium sp. | reverse complement strand
AACCTGCAACCTGCAACCTCCTTAATAACTATGTTCATCCAGTTTTACTTTTCCTTTAAATGTGCGATACACAAAAATGGTGTAGGCTAAAACCAGTGGTCCACCGATTACAACCATACTCAGCATTATTTTTAACGATTTTTGCGATGATGCTGCGTTATAAATATCAATATTGTATTTTGGGTCGATGGTTGAAAGCAACATATTGGGGTAAATTTCAACGGCTACCAACACAAGCAGCAAACATATTGTTAGCGACGAAAAAAGAAAGGCCTGCATAAACTTTTTTTTGCTAACCAAACGCGGAATGTTGGCAATGCTTAGAAAAGCTGCAAGTGGCACAATAAAAAACTCAGGATTGTTTTTGAATTTGTCGGAAAGGTGCGGGATAAAAATCAAAGTGTAAATTGTTGTTATGGCAAAAACCACTATAAAAGCAATAATTCCCTGTTTTACAAGAAAAGTTAACCTGGCATACAACCGTCCCTCTGTTTTCAGCAATAAATAAATAGCACCGTGGGTCATGAGTAAAAACAACACACTGAAACCGGTTAGCAATGTGAAAGGAGTAAAAAACTCGAACAAGCCTTTACCCTGGTATTCGTAATTTTCGCCTATAGCCATGCCCTGCATTACGTTACCCAGCACAACCCCCAGCAAAAAAGCCAGCATAATACTCGATGAGCTGTAAAATATATCCCATGTTTTTCTCCACCAGAGCATTGGTTCCTTGCTCCTGAATTCAATGGCAACCGCCCTGAAAATGATAAAAACAAGAAATAAAATAAAGGGAATATAAAGCGAAGAGAACAATGTTGCATACATCACCGGGAATCCGGCAAACAGCGCACCCCCGCCAATAACAAGCCAGACCTCATTTCCATCCCAAACGGGGCCAATGGCGTTAATGGCAATTCGGCGGCTCTCCTCTTTTCTGAAAAAGAGATGCCAGGCGCCGGCACCAAAATCAAAACCATCCAAAACAGCGTAACCCGAAAAAAGTCCGCCCACTACCAAAAACCACCATGTTTGATAATCCAATCCAAGAAATGTTTCCATAATTATCCGATTATTACATTACTAATTTCTTCCTGCAACGGCCTGTCATCTTCGTTGCTTTCATCATATGGCCCTTTTTTAATTTTCTTGTCGATCATATAAATAAAAAGGAGGAACAGCAATAAATAAATGGCCATAAACAAAATGAGTGAGAAAAGCACCTGGTTTGCCTGAACAGATTTTGAAAGCGCATCGGAAGTGCGCAGCAATCCATAAACTACCCAGGGTTGCCGTCCCATTTCGGCGGCGAACCAACCTACCTGGTTGGCAATTTGGGGCAGGAGCGTGGAAAAAACAAAAACAACCATCAGCCATCTGTATTTAAACAACTTACCACGCCACCACAGAAAACTTGCAAACAGGGTGAGTGCAATCAGCGTCATACCAATGATGATCATAATATGATAAAATTGAAAAACGGCATTGATCTGGCTCGGCCTGTCTTCTTCAGGAAAAGCATTGAGTCCGGTAACCGGAGATTTAAAATCGTAATCAAGTAAAAACGATAAACCACCCGGTATTTTTGGGCCAAGCACTTTTTGGTTTTCCTTGTCAACCCACCCAAACAGGTACATATCAGCAGGTGCATTTGCTTCAAAATGGCCTTCGAAAGCTGCTAATTTTGCAGGCTGGTTTTTTGCAACACCATCCGCCGACCGGTGTCCTGTAAAAAGCTGCGCGAGTGAAAAAACTGTTGCAACAACGAGCGCAATTTTAAATGCTTTTACTGAAATGGTTTCGTAACGGCCTTTTAAAAGATAATAGGCGTGAACACTCAACACAAGAAAAGCTCCCGACAAAAGCGCTCCGAGCCACACGTGTGTTATACGGTCGACACTTGACGGGTTAAAAACCATGGCCCAGAAATCTGTAATTTCGGCACGGGCATTCAATCCTTCGCCAACAATATGGTAACCTGCCGGGGTTTGTTGCCAGCTGTTTGCCACAACAATCCAAACAGCAGAAAACATGGAGCCCAGAAAAACACCAACTGTTGAAACCAAGTGTACCCAGGGTTTTACCTTGTTCCACCCAAAAAGCAAAACTCCCAGGAACCCACTTTCAAGTGCAAAGGCAAAAATACCTTCAGCCGCGAGGGCGCTGCCAAAAATATCGCCAACATAACGGGAATAAGTTGCCCAGTTGGTGCCAAATTCAAATTCCATTACAATTCCGGTGGCTACACCCAACCCAAAAGTTACTGCAAAAATTTTAGTCCAAAACCGGGTCAGTACTTCGTATTCCTTGTTTCCGGTTTTTATGTACATACTTTCAAAAATTACCATCATCAATCCCAATCCGATGCTCAGCGGCGGATAGATATAGTGAAAGGAAATGGTAAACGCAAACTGCAAACGAGCAAGAATTTCTACATCCATTGTATTTAATTATTTTCTTTTTAACAGAACAGACTATTTCATTTAAATAATTTAGTTGTCATAAGTTCATAACAAGATAAGCAGGATAATTGTTTTAAACAATTTATTCATTCATTTTTTAACTACAAACTAAAAGATTGGCGCTGTGTTTTTTTAATCACCGGCATTTACGTTGCAGTCGAGACAAGCCAGTGCATACCGGTCGTATTCATCGTAGGCCGGCCCTGGAATACCGTTTATAGTTATGATTCTGTCAATTCGAATACGTTTTCCATTTTCCATTAACAAAAATTTTTCAAAATTATTTACTGAAATTATTTCTTCTAATCCCGCTTTCTCTTCTTCCAAGACATTTTGTGCTTCAAAGAAAAAAACTTTTGAAGGTTTGTTTTTCGCGATTTCTTTTTCGATAATATCGAAATAACCGGGATCGACAGGTGTATAATTTGTTTTCATTGCTTTATTATTTTAAACACGTTTCTACAATTTTATTTACATGTATTTGGGTGGTGTTGAGCACAGGAACTCCGCAATATTCAAGCTCATTTAATATTAACGGAAACTCGGTGCAACCAAGAATAATTGAATCAATTTGTTTTTCATCTTTCATTTTCTGAATGATATCAATCAGTAATTTTCTTGTTTCATCTTTAAAAATGCCATGCTCAATTTCGCTAAAAAGTTTTTGGTTGATTATTTCCTTTTCATCATTGTCGGGCATTATTACTTCAATGTTACTTCTTCCAAAAACTTCAGGATAGAATGAAGCGTTCATTGTAAAACCTGTTCCAAATAATCCGGGTTTTTTAAGATTTCTGCCAACAGCTTCAATGCAGGTTGCCTCTACAATACTTATTAACTGAAGGGGTGATTTTTTTTCAAGTTCGTTAAAAAGTAAATGTGGTGTGTTGGCTGTAATTGCAGCAAAATCGGCACCAGCCCTTTTTAGTGCTTCCAGTTTTTCAAACAAAAGAAAAGCAGCTTTTTCATATTTCTTCAGTTTCATTAAACCAATGAATTCCGACATATTTACACTGTAAACAATAATTTCAGGATAGTTTAAATCATCGTTATCAACCGAAAATGCTTTGATTATTTCCTTGTAATAATCAACAGTTGCTTCGGGGCCAAGTCCTCCGATCAATCCAATTTTTTTCATGTTTTAGAAGTATTTATTATTTCACGAATCCCGGTGATTCTAAAAGCTGTAAAAACAAACATTTTTAATAATTCAATGCGGTAAAGTTAGCATTAAAACAGAAGAAGACAAAAAAGTCTTTTACTGTTTGGTGATTGTTAATAAAAAAGCCATTTACCGGGTGATAAATGGCTTTTTCAAAACTGTAAAGCTTTTTTTAATGCCCTGCACTCCCGATCACTTTTTTACTGTCGCCGGTTGCTTTTGCGATAACTTCGTACCACCATTCGGGGTAACCTGCAAAAATTGGTGACGGCGGCATGCCAGTTTCTGTGCGTTCAAACCTGCCATCTTTTTCCCGCTTAATATTACCGTCCATATATTTCACAAGCAGATAATGGCCTAAATCTTTCCAGCGTGAGGTCATATTGTTTGCTTCGTTTACCGAATATTCAGTAATGAATTTACGGGCTTGTCCGGGATTTGATTTAAAAAGTGTTTCGGCTGCTTTATCGATTACCGGAACATATGCAACAAATTTGTTTTCCAGTTCACTCTGTACTTTCTGCACATCTTTTATCATGTCGTTATAGCGCAGGTAGGCAAAGTTTGTAACATAGTTAAAAGTCCAGAAAGCTGAGGACTCGCTGTATGTTAACATATCGCCGTTGCCAACTTTAAAACATTCCGGAATTTCGGTAATTCCGCAATACATTGGTGCGTAACAGGTACTGTAAGTATCGTCAACACCAAACCAAATGATTCCCCCAATCGGGTCGGGCAGCCAGCTCCGGCTTTGGGTCACAAAAGAAAACCCGGTTTGCTGGGTTGAAATAGCCCTTTCGTGACAATATTCTACGGAGTCAACACTCCATGTCATATTTCTCCATCGGTAGGGAAGTTTAAAAGGGCCTGCACCAATATCGTTTGTCATATCAAGTTCTGTATTTTCATAATGGTCGCGCATCATGCCCATAACATCCTGAACAGTAACTTTTTTGTCGGGTTTAACCCACAAAGGCATCCGGTTGCTTGCAAAATGGTTTTCGCCGCTGTTTTTTACAATTCCTTTTGCATAATCAGCATATTTCTCCATTCCGCTTGCAACTTTGTTAAAACCTGCCCAAACACGGGCATCACAAAAACGTGCGCCGCCAAAATCAACGGGGGCATAAACATCCGAAAAACTGAATTCCTTGTCGCTGCCTTTGTACCAGCCTTTTTCGCGTGCGAAAGAAATTACATCGGGTGCATAAACGCAATTGTTTTTGTCGTTAAGCGGGAATGTGGTAATTCGTGCCTGGTTGGCATGACCACTGATATAACCGTCAGGAATTTTCACAGCAACCCAAACTGCGCCTTTTTGTCCTTCACCTTTTCCAATCATTTCAAGAATCCAAACTTCATTTGGGTCGGCAATTGAAAACGATTCGCCTGAACTTGCATAACCAAATTCCTTTACAAGGTTTGTTATAATGTCAATTGCTTCGCGGGCGGTTTTTGAACGCTGAAGGGCGACATAAATCAAACTGCCGTAATCCATTATTGCACCGGTTTGGCTTCCAAGTTCGCTGCGACCGCCATAAGTAGTTTCGCCAATGGCAACCTGAAATTCATTCATATTTCCAACAACACTGTATGTATGTGCAGGTTGCGGAATTTTTCCAAGGTATTTGCCTGTGTCCCATTCATAAATATCGCGCATTGCACCTGCCGGAAAATCCTGTGCCGGCTGAAAATACAATTCCCCGTATAAAGTGTGGGAATCTGCCGCATAAGTAATCATTGTTGAACCATCAGCAGAAGCACCTTTTGTGATGAGAAAGTTTGTGCAACCATTGGATATGTTGATTCCTGCAAAAAGAAATGCGATAAAAAGTATCCCTGTTAATTTCATTTTTCTATTCATAATTAAATGCTTTTTATTTTAAATGAGGATTGCAAATATAGTGTTTTGAAGTTTTAGGGATATGATATTTATCGCGTTAAGTTCTATTTATGAGATAAAAGACAGTTCTAATTTTCTTTTCTGCCGGATTTCCTGCCTGGTTTATTGATTTTTACAGGGTCTTGCCGTGTGTCAAAAACATCAGTTATCAGAATTCCATCAGGGATTTCTTTATAAATGATTTTGTAGTTTCCCCGAACAAGGTATCTGTGGCCCTGGTTGAGTCTTCTAAGATTCAATTCAAAATGACCGGAATGTGGAAATTCTTTAAGTTGTCTGGTTGAATTGAAAATTTCTGATTTTATTTTTTTTGCAATAATTGGACTCGCGTTTTCCTTGTAATATTGATATATCTCTGATAAAGTTTCAGAAGCAAAATCAGTCCAAAAAATTTTCATTTGATTACCAATTTTCTGATTCCTTTTCCAATTGATTCTGATCCATCACTTTTCCTGATAAGTAATCTTGTTCCGATTCTTTGGCACGATCTAATAATTGTTGTTGTGTGAATGGTCTTACATTTCTCTTTTCAATCTGTGCTTTCTGTACTTCAGTTATTGTCAATTCGATTTTACGAAAAATATTTTCATCCCGAAGCCCGGCTAAATATTCTATCGCATGAAGTTTTCTTGTTTGTAAATCCATTTTGATTGTTTTCTACAAATATAAGTCACAAATCATTAATTCGCTTTTTCAATTTGAATTTTATTGTTTGGCTGTTTTTTTTTGCTTTACAAACACCTTTTTATCGCCTCCAAAGTTTCGTCAATATCGTTATCCAACCCCACCGAAAAGCGCACCAATCCTTGTGAAAGCCCCATTTCGTTTTGCACATCCACCGGTATTTCAGAAGAAGTACTATGACCTGAACAGCTAAACAATGTTTTAAAATAACCCAGAGAAACTGCGAGATAACCAACATCTTCTTCCTGCATTTTCTGCATAATTGCATATGCATTTTCCATGGTTTCAAAATCAAGTGCCAGCATTCCGCCAAAACCAAATTCCATGTTCATCATTGTTTTGTGAAGTTCGTATTGCGGGTGTTTTGGCAATCCGGGGTAAATTACTTTCAAACCCATTTTTTCGAAACTTTCAGCAAGATGTTGTGCATTTTTGCTGTGCTGTTTCATTCGAATGTGCAATGTATTCAGGTTTTTTAATATTGAAGATGAACGCAGGGGATCCAAAACCGGACCCAATAACATTGCAGTTCCGTTGTTTACATTCGAAAGCTGGTTGATAAATTCATTTGAACCACAAATAGCTCCGGCAACACAATCGTTTTTTCCGTTGATGAATTTTGTCATGCTGTAAACAACCAGGTCGGCACCCAGCATTGCAGGCGTAAAAATCATCGGTGTAAAGGTGTTGTCGACCATTAATTTTGCTCCTGCTTCATGAGCAATTTTCGCAAGTTCGGGTATGTCAGAAACCTGCAAAAGTGGATTTGTAACACTTTCAGTATAAATAACTTTTGTGTTCGTGCGAACTGCTTTTTTTACTTCATCGTGGTTTGTGATATTCACAAATGAAACTTCAATATTATATTTTGGCAGCCAGTTTTTCAGAAATGCGTATGTTCCGCCATAAGTTGTAACACTTGTAATAATGTGGTCGCCCGAGTTGCAAAGTTGCAAAAGGGCACAGGTTATTGCAGCCATTCCCGAGGCAGTAATCCATGCCGATTCGGTGTTTTCCATTGCTGCCATTGCTTCAGCAAGGTATTTGTTACTTGGGTTCCAGTGGCGTGAATACAGAAAACAACCTTCCTGATGTCCCAAAAAAGTCTCTTCCATCGTATTTCCCTGAAGAAAAGTATAGGTTGAAGAGTCGGTAATGGATGGATTTACATCGCCAAACTCGCCAAACTGACGCAGGTCGTGAATTGCTTTTGCAGGATTGAATTTCATATTTCTGAATTTTATGACTTTTCAAAATTCAGAAATATTAAAGGTTATTAGTATGATATAAATCTTATTTTCAGACAGAATATTAAACCTGATAAACAACGCCGCTGCTATGGTCATGTTTCGCACCGGTTACCGACGACAAACAATTATTGTGTCCACATATTTTTAAAACTCCAAGAAATGCAAAAATCAGTGCCTCTTTAAAATTTACGATTTCATTGGATGGAATGACAATTTCAACATTTGTAAGGCTTTTTATACGTTCAATTAAAAACGAATTAAAAGCGCCGCCGCCGGTTACAAGCATTTTTCCAGAACCTGTTGAAATCCTTGTGATTTGTCGCGCAATGTGTTCATAAACTGTCCTTAATTTATCGTTATCCGAAATTTCAGAATTATTAATAACCGGCATAAAAACCTGTTCAACCCATTCGCGTGCCAATGATTTTGGAGGTTGTTCTTGGTAAAAATCAATTTGGTTGAGCTTTTCCAACAGCTTGATTTCAAGTTTTCCACTTTTACCCAATTCCCCGTTTTTATCAAACTGAAATCCTTGTTTTTCAGCAAAATGGTTAAGGATGAAATTTACCGGGCAAATATCAAATGCAATCCTTCTGCTGTTTTCCTCATAAGAAATGTTTGCAAATCCTCCCAGGTTCAGACAATATTTATAATCCGAAAATAGCAGTTTGTCACCGACTGGAACCAGCGGCGCTCCTTGTCCGCCCAAAGCCACATCACTGGTACGGAAATCTGAAATGGTTGTAATTCCTGCAATTGCAGCAATATCGGCACCATTTCCAACCTGAAAAGTAAAACCTGATTCAGGTTGATGAAAAACCGTGTGGCCGTGTGAAGCTATCAAATCGGGTTGAAATCCTGTTTCTTTAATAAATCGTTTTGTTTCTGTCCCTAAAAAACGGCCGTATTTAGTATGTAATTCGATTAATTTATCGCCCGAAAGGGTGGGGGCGTTACTTAGTTTGTTCGTCCAGTTGCTTGAATATGAAATGGTTCTTGCCGAAATAATTTCAAATTCCCACTTTGCGTCAGTTTGCCAAAATTCTACCGCTGCCAAATCAAGTCCGTCAAGCGAAGTACCCGACATTAAGCCAACTGCTTTTATTTTATTTGTTGAAATTGGCTTCATAAGTCGTGCTGTTTCCTTTTGTGTCGGTTACAGTAAGTTTTAAATTATGTTGTTTATTCAGTTCAAATCGCTTTTCATCGAAATAGTGGGTAATCAAATTATTTTTTGCATCGAATTCAAAAAGCGCCCATTTGCCATCTAAAAGTCCTTCAATATTTTCAATTCCGGCTAAATCGTCTTTTATTTCAAAACGAATTTTATCGGCTTCGGTAAGTGTAGTTTTGTTTGTAATGCTGAGCGGCAAAATGGTGGGGGGTATAGTATCGATTCTGACAGCGTAATTGCCAAAAGTTTTTATGTCTCCTTTAACCCAGCCGTTTTCATATTTACCTCCTGCAGCAGAAAATTTGCCGGTTTTGGGGTTTATGTTTATCAACAGCGCTTTTTCTGCAAACCGTTCATCCAAATCTTTGGTCTTAATTCCAATTGTTACGCTGGCGTTTAATGGAACCGTGTTTTCATGGATTTGGTGAATCGGCGAATAAAAACCGTTTCCAGCATCACGAATATCATATCTAAAAAGAAGGTTGCTGAAAAGCGCATCTTTTGGTATTTCGATGCTGAAATCTTCTGTTTTGTACTGATTTTTTTGTCCACATTCAAAAGCAGCGGTAAATTCTGCAACAGGCGGCTGTATTTCCCTGTATTTTCCCTCCACAGAAAACTCAAGTATTGAACTGTTTTTTTGTGTGTCCTTTATTTCAATTTTTATCTGGTGAACTGAACCGATCATCGGGTCGAAAATCCCATTGTCTTCAGAATATTCATAATTGCGAAGCGGGTTGCAATTTTCAATCCAGGTCTTTTGAAACCTGCGGTTTGATTTGGTATATTCTTCATAATCAATGTAGCTGTTTATTTTTTTTGAGTCGTTAAAAGAAAAACGATTGATTTCAAATGTTGAAAAAATAACACCGTCAATTGAAAGTTCCATTGAATTGATGCCACATTTATTCGCCGATCCGTCAAGAAAATCATTTGCTTCGATGGCAAAGCCAATTTCACCAAAAACGGGAATCGTAAAATCATTTTTTATCCTGTATTTACCATCAAAAAACTCCACATCAAAAATCACCTTTTCGTTTTTGTAGTTAACATGTGATGATTCAGAAAGCGGCGTAATTTGAAGAGTATAAATTTTTGGAGGAGTATTATCCTTCACCACAAATCCTAATTTCAAAGGATTTACCGGGTCTTCAGTTTTTGTGTTTCTTAATTCGAAGTGCAGATGCGGGCCGCCTGAACTCCCGGAATTTCCGCTAAGTGCAATTATTTCACTTTTTTGAATATTAAAAACTCCCGGCAAAACAGGAATGTCAATTTGAAAGGATTTTCTTTCATACTGTACATTTTTAACGAATTCGTCAATATCAGGTCTGAATGAATTTAAATGCCCGTAAACCGAAGTTGTTCCGTTATCGTGATCAATATAAATCGCGTTTCCATATCCGGTTGGCGAAACCGAAATGCGCGAAATATATCCATCAGCAACACAATAAACAGGAATATTTACCCTGCCCTGAGTTTTAATATCGATTCCGGAATGAAAATGATTGCTTCTTAATTCGGCAAAACTACCACTCAAAAGCATCGGTATTTTTACCGGATTTGTATAATAAATATCTTGTGCTGAAATAAAAAAAGTATTGAAAAGAACTAAAAGCACAACTAACCATTTCATCATAATACCTGATTTTACTAACAATTTTTGGTAAAAGTAATCTTTTACGTATTACTTAACAGAAAGGTGTTTGTAATATTTCGTCCCAATATTTTGCAATTACTTTTACAATAGGTCAAAAATATTAACTTTGCCCGTGAAATGCAGCTACGATGACTGACGAAGAACAATTGCTTCTGGATAATTTGAAACTAAATGTACAGCAGTTTTTTGGAGAGTTTGCAAGAGTTGAAAACGAAAAAAAAGAGCTGGAAAAAAACGTGTTAAACTTAAAACACGAGATCGAGTTATTAAAGAATGAGAAAGCGGAAATCAGTCGTAGAAATGAACAGTTGAAGTTAGCAACCCACCTTTTATCGGGTGTCGATGAAAACAGGGAAGCGAAACAAAAAATAAATAAATTAATACGGGAAATTGACAAGTGTATTGCATTACTAAATAAGTAATGGCCGGTGGACAAGAAAAATTTTAGAATAAATATTAAAATTGATGGTAAATATTATCCGTTAACCATCAATATTAAAGATGAAGAGAGATACCGATTAGCTGCAAAAAGAGTCAATGAAATTGTGCGCCAGTATCGCGAACAATTTGGAGACCAGGACTCTAGAGATATTTTAAGAATGGCTGCATTTCAAATTGCTTTGAGTAATACTGTAGTTGATCAGCGCAATGGCAAATCTCTTTTTATTGAAGAACTTAAAAACTTAAACGATGATATTTCTGATTTTTTAAAGGAAAAAGAAAAGAAATAGTGTAGTTTACTGACGAGAATATATTTATCGAAGCCCGTATAAAGTATTGTAATAGTGTGTATTGCAATATTTTTTACGGGCTTTTTTTATTAATTGATTAAAAAAATACAAATGGATTTAATATCATTATTAATAGGTGTAGTTGCTGGCTTTATAGTCGGAGGCGGCTTGTCCTATGTTATCTGGAACCGGGCATTGAATTCCAAAAAAATGCGGATAGTTGCCGAAGCGCAGGCGGAAGGCGAAGTAATTAAAAAAGATAAGATACTACAGGCAAAAGAGAAATTCCTGCAGTTGAAATCGGAGCATGAAAAGTACATTATTGAAAAAAGCGCCGACGTAAACGAATTTGAAAACCGGTTAAAACAAAAAGATAACCAGTTGAACCAACGGCGTGATGAATTACAGAAAAAAACTAAGGAATTTGAAGTAACAAAACGGGAAGTAGAAATCATAAAAGAAAACTTAACTACCCAAATGCAGCGGATTGAGCACAAAACCGAAGAACTTGAAAAAATGCACCGCCAGCATCTTGAAAAATTGGAGCAAATTTCGGGGCTTTCGGCAGAAGAAGCAAAAGCACAATTGGTTGAGTCGTTGCAGGAAGAAGCAAAATCAGAGGCAATTTCATACATAAATGAAATAATGGAAGAGGCAAAACTTACTGCCAATAAAGAAGCAAAGAAAATAGTGGTAAAATCAATTCAGCGCGTGGCCACTGAAACTGCCATAGAAAATGCTGTTACCATTTTCCATATCGAAAGTGATGAAATAAAAGGCCGCATTATTGGCCGCGAAGGTCGTAATATCAGGGCTTTGGAAGCAGCAACCGGTGTTGAGATAGTTGTTGACGATACACCCGAAGCAATTGTACTTTCGGCGTTTGACCCGGTTCGCCGTGAAATTGCCCGATTGGCACTGCACCAACTCGTAACCGATGGAAGGATACATCCGGCCCGAATTGAGGAAGTTGTTGGTAAAGTGAAAAAACAAATTGAAGAAGAAATTATTGAAACCGGGAAACGAACCACAATTGATCTTGGCATTCACGGTTTACACCCTGAATTGATACGCCTGATTGGTAAAATGAAATACCGTTCATCATACGGGCAGAATCTTTTGCAGCACTCGCGGGAAGTGGCAAACTTATCAGCAGTTATGGCAGCCGAACTGGGCTTGAATGTAAAAAAGGCAAAACGCGCCGGATTACTGCATGATATTGGTAAAGTGCCTGATGATGAACCGGAATTGCCACACGCTGTTCTCGGTATGAAACTGGCTGAGAAATACAAGGAAAAACCTGACATTTGTAACGCGATCGGCGCGCATCACGATGAAGTGGAAATGCAAACATTACTTGCGCCAATTGTACAGGTTTGTGATGCCATTTCAGGAGCAAGGCCGGGCGCACGCCGCGAAATTGTTGAATCATATATTAAACGTTTGAAAGACCTTGAAGATTTGGCTCTTTCATATCCTGGTGTTATGAAAACTTATGCAATTCAGGCAGGTCGCGAACTTCGCGTAATTGTTGGTGCCGATAAACTAAGCGATCAGGAAACTGAACAGCTTTCATACGATATTTCGAAACGGATACAGGATGAAATGACCTATCCCGGACAAATAAAAATTACAGTAATAAGGGAAACTCGCGCAGTGAGTTATGCAAAATAAATAGGATTATATATTGAAAGATAAATACCTTCCGGCCGGATAACGGTTTTGGAAGGTTTTTTTTTGCCTAAAAAAGCCGAAGCAATTGTTTAACACGCTCTTTTTTGTCCATGAAATTTACCGACTGGTATGAAAGTTCAAGTGACTCAACCAAAAGTTTTATAAAGGCAACGTCCGATTTCGGTTCAGTATAATGTTGTAACGGGAAATAATTGTTTGTCCGCAAATGATATTCAATCTCTTTTATGCTTGTAATCGAGCCTTTGTTTGAAGGATTTATATAAAACAAAACATCAGATTTAACATCATTCCCATGCACTTTTCTGGCCAGTTTCGCGTCAACGATTGCAACAAGCGGATTCTTTGGAAAGTCAATAAACTGGGCCGGAAGATCGAGCATTCGGGCAACAATTGTATAAAAAATACTGATTGACACCGGATTGCCCTTTTTTGTATCCAGCATCTGATTTAAAAAACAATTTTGAGGAGAATGGATATTTTTAAAATTGATTGAAAATTCGTTAAGGTTAAAAAGAAAATGGTTGAGGATTGTAATTTTTTCGAGAAGTGTGAGTGAATTATTTAGTTCAAGCCATATTTTTTTTCTGATATTCTCAAGTTTGAGCCTTATGTTTAGCGGGTTTACGTCGGGATACTGAAAACGGTCGATAATCAGAAAACCGGTAAATAAATCCCTCTCTTCCTGACTTTCTTTCAGCCATTGTTTTAACAAGCGGGTTGTTTGTTTAAATTGAAGATTTTGAATAATATTTTCAATACGTTCCTGGCAAAACACATCAAAACTCGATTCCCATTTTTGTTCCAGTTTCGGAATGATTTTGTCTGTTTCTTTGAGCAATTCTTTTTCAACAAGCTCAAAAACAGTTAAGTCAGGGTCGTCAAGCAGTTCAATTAATGCGTTTATTTTCCGGTTCGTCATTTAATCTTTTGTTAGGCGTTCCAAAACCATTAAAACAAGCTTTTTCATTTCATCATGATAACTTTCGTTGGCAGTTAAAACAACTCTGTTGGCAATTATCAGGCAAATGGTGAGCGCTTCATGCCCAAGCATTTTCGACAATCCGTAAATTGCCGAACTTTCCATCTCGAAATTTGTGATTTTATAATGTTTGTATTGAAATTCTTCAATCTGTTTATTCAGTTCAGGAACTGCAAGCGGCAGTCGCAAAACTCTTCCCTGCGGACCGTAAAATCCAGGAGCAGAAATAGTTACTCCTTTTTTGAAAATATCGTCGTCGAATTTTGAAATTAATTTTTTCGAAGAATCAACAACATAAAAAGTTGGTAAAGATTTATTCCAGTTTGTAAAAGTGTGAAAAGCTTTTCCGAATTCCGGATCGCAATGCGAATCAAGATTGGCATAAAAATTAAGCATGCCGTCAAATCCAATCGATTTTTCAGAAATTACAAATGAATTAACGGGTAAATCGGGCTGAAGTCCACCTGAAGTACCAATTCTTACAATATTCAGCGATTTGTGTTCACTTTTAATTGTTCGTGTTTTTAAATCGATATTTGCCAGTGCATCCAGCTCATTTAAAACAATATCAATATTATCTGTTCCAATTCCGGTTGCTAAAACTGTTAGTCTTTTCCCATTGTACCAGCCGGTTACGGTTTTGAACTCCCGGTTTTGAACCGAAAGCTCAATTTTATCAAAGTATGAAGAAATTGTGTCAACTCTTCCGGGGTCGCCTACAAGTATAATATTGTCAGAAATTTGTTCTGGCTTTAAATGCAAATGAAAAATTGAGCCGTCGTTATTAATTATAAGTTCTGAATATTGGATCATCTGTATTTACTTGTTTGCGGTCAAATCTATTCTATTTTAAATAAAAAGGCAATTTTGTGATTGCCAAAATATAAACAGCCAGTGGTTGGAAACTTGAATTCGCACTGGTTTTTGTTTAAAACTCAGAATATGTTAAACAGAGATTGGATAATGTTGAAAATCAAAACCGCTAAAAATTAGAATTTAATGGGTTTAATTTTTATTTTTGAAACCATAAAACTAAGCGCAAAATATATGTCATTTAAAATTTTCACACTTCAGCTTTCAGGCAAATTGAAACCAGTGGAAACCATTGAAAAACAGCGTAAAACACTGTTGGATGATTTCAATGAATTTGAAAAGGTGAAGAACTCTGAAGAGCTTAAAAAATACCTTGAACTTGAAAGCGAGGTTAATTCAGATACTTTTAAAAAGAAAAAAGCTGAAGTGGAATCACTGCATTTTAATGGCAGCAAAGAGTTTAATCAATTAAAGGAATTTGAAAGTTTACAAAAAAAACAATCTATAAAGAAGTACTTTAAAGTTGCCAATTCGCCTGATTTGATTCGTTTTAACAAATTGAAACCGACAGAAAAACTGGCGGAGTTTTACAAATTACAGGAATTTGTAAAAGAAGGGCAATTTGCCAAAGAAAAGAAGGAAATTGAATCGCAAATATTTAAAGGATCGGTAGAAGAAAAACATTGGATTGATTATACCAAACTCGATAAATCGAATGAAATTAAGGTTTACAAAGAGTTGCACAATTCTGATTTTTTAAAAAAACACGAGCTTTTTGCAAAATCGGAAAAACTGAAAAACTATGTGCAGCTTGTAAATATTCCTGATAAGGATAAAGCTAAACAGGAAGAATTTAAAAGGTTGAAAAACGATTCAGAGCTAATAAACTATTTCAAATTCGAAAAATCGAAAAAACTGAAGATTTACAGGGAAACCGCCGGTGGCCTGCAATTAACGAGATACAATGAATTAAAGGCGTTTGTTGAAAATCCTGATTTTAAGAAGCGTGAAGCTTTTTTAAAGGATAAAAAGAAATTCGAAAACAGCGAAGCAAACAAAAAATATACACGCTTCAAACAATTACTCAACGACCAGGATTTGAAGTTCTTTTTCAAATTTGAAAAATCGGGACTTTACAAAAACTATCTCGACGTTGCACAATCATTCGACCTGAAGAGATTTTATGAACTCGAAGAGTTAACTTCATCAAAAGAATTTAAGGAAAAGAAAGCCTATTTGGAAGATAAAAAGAAATGGGAAAAAACCGGTGAGTTTGCCAGGCAGCAGGAATATTTAAAAATGAAGCAGTTGCCACATTTGGCAAAATATCTCAAAAACAAGGGTGCGAATATTTTTAATTTCTTTAATGAATGGCAGATCGTTTTTGAAGATAATTTTCAACAGGCAAAACTTGATACCGAGAAATGGTCAACTAAAAGTTACCTGGCTGAAAAAATGCTTGGCGATAACTACTCATTGGCGGGCGACAACCATATTTTTACCGATGGCAAAAATTTGCTGATCAACGGTAAATTGAATATAACTGTTAAGAAGGAAAAAGTAAAAGGCAAGGTTTGGCAAATGCCGGCCGGTTTTGTCACTGCCGAACTTGATTATTCTTCAGGAATTATTTCGTCGTGGAAAAGTTTTTGGACTGGAGACGGGATTATTGAAGCAAAAATAAAATTTGATCCGGTTCAACAAATTGTCAGCTCGTTTTACCTTGCCGGTGAGCAAAATACACCCCGTTTAAATTTACTTGAAATGGGTGCAAAAAACAGGGTTGGAATTTTAAACCTCTCAAACGGTGGAAAAGCAACAGTAAATGGCCTTGATATTTCGAACCTGAAAAGAGGAAAATGGTATATTTTTTCAGTTGTAAAAAGTGGCGCGAACTTTACCTGGAAAATTAATGAAGCAGAAATCTTTACGCTTCAAAGTTCTGAATTGAAGGAAAAACTGCACTTAAATGCATCAAGTATCGTAATCGAAGACGTGCCTGCGCAAAACCTACCGGCAGGTTTTGAAATTGAATGGGTGAGATGTTATAGGAAGGGAAATTAGAGTTTAGGGTTCAGAGTTTAGAGTTTAGAGTTCAAAGTAAAAGGAGTAATGTAAAGTATCAAGTATCAAGAATCAAGTAACTAGCAACCAGTAACCAGTAACTAGCAACCAGCAACCAGCTAAAACCCTCTCTTGTTGAACATGATATAACCAAAACTGAGCAGGAAATACAATTTTGTATCCTGTTTTTCATAATAATTCAGTGAAACACTTAGCGGACCGATTCCCGTGTGGTAAACCAAAGCAGCCATTCCCTGTAAGTAATAATTGTCAATAAACTTTGGGTTTGGTAAATACTCCTTTGTTTCAGGTAGCACCTCGTTAAATGGCAAAAATGTATATCCCTCCAACCTAAAATTAAGGTTTGCACCCAGATTTACTATTGTATTGATGCCGCCGGCAAAATAATTATTTGAATGAAAATTTTCGATAAAAAGTGATTTGCTGTGTGGAGTAGGGTAAAATCCGGGCGAATTTAATTTGGTTGCCCGAAAATTCCCAAATAAATCTTTGTTGCTAAAAACCGCTTCCCCTTTTAATCCCAGGGTAAATCTGTTTCCAAAATGAAAAAAACGGGTTGAATGTGCCTGAACTAAAAAATAGTTGTGATCGGTAATTTTTGGAAGGTTATCTTTTTCAGAAGTAGTTCCCGGAATATTTGATTCTCGACCTGAAATATATTTTACGGTAAAATACCTGTACACACCGTCGGAAGGGAATTGTTTATAGTTTAACGAGTTGTTCTCCATCCCAACAACTGTGGAAAACGTGTTGAAATTAGTTTTATCGGGTTCGTCGGCTTTATTAAAAATGTCGGTTTGGTAATACTGGTCAACACTATTCGAAAAGGCAATTCCACCATAAATTTTACTGTGTAACCCGGCAGGAATTCCGGCTTCCACGCGGGTATTGTTTTCGTTTTGAATTATATAGGGTGGGCGCACATCTTCGAAAAAAAGCTCCGAACTGGAAGCAAAATAATCCCACCTGTTAAAGGTTGTATATGTTTCGAGGTAAAACGGAAGAGTTGAGGGATAATCAATTCGCCCACCGATTTTGAATGAGCTGTAAAACCTGCCAAAATATATATCAGAAGTAATTGTGTATGCCCTGCTTTTGTATGCACGGTAATTCAAACTTGCAAATCCCTGGTTGATTGGTTTTGTCGAAATATTTCCACCCGCAGAAACTTCAAATTTCTTTTGTGGTTCTACTTTCAGGTGTAAATCAAAATAGCCTGTTTCTTTATTGTATCTTGAAATGGGAACAATCGATTTAATATGATCGTCAGCAATTAATTTGAAATATTCCTTTTTTAATGACGAAAGACTGATAACATCATAATTACCTTTGATTGACTGGATAATATATTTGCGCTGCATGGGATCTTTAACACCTTCAACCTGAATGTTCTGAAAATAAAGTTCATGTTTTTTTGCATTAAACTGCTGGCGCTTTTTATCAACCACTTCTTTTGAAACCCTTCTGCTTATTAGATTTCTAATTTCATTGATGGAATCAAGGGTTGTTTCTTTTCCTGCCTCAATAGCCAAATCAATTTTGTTAAAATCAAGAAGTCCGATATTGTCGAAATGTGTTTCGAGTACAATCCCCTTTTGTTTGTCAATATTAAAATCAGTAGGCCTCATCACAATGTTTGAAATTTGAGCCATAATATCGTTTGCATCTGCCACCTTTTTATCGTTTGCAACTTTATGCCCAATAATAATATCGGGTTTAAATATTTCGCTCATTACATCCTGCGGGAAATTATTAACAATTCCACCGTCAAACATCAGGTTGCCATCAATTTCTATCGGTTTAAAATATAAAGGTACTGTCATTGAAGCCCTTATTGCATTGCCCAAATCTCCTTTTCTTAAAATGGCGGGCTGACTCTTGTTTACATCGGTGGCAATACAAAAAAAAGGTACCATCAAACTGTCGAAATTATTTTTGGAGGCAGCATTTGTGGCTGTCATTAATTCCATAAAAGCAAAGTCCATTTGTTCTTCAGGAATTAAATAGGTTTGGGGTAAAAGTTTATATTTTTCGTCTTTTTTTTCGATCCTGACATTTATCCACGAAGGATTTTCTTCAGGCATTTTAAAATAGTAGCGGTAATCTTTTTGAATTTTTCCGGTTGACCAGAAGTAGAAATCTTCCGATTTAAAAAGTTCTTCCATTTCATCTGTTGAATATCCGGAGGCATATAAACCTCCAACGATTGCCCCGATTGAAGTGCCTGCAATAAAATCGATTGGTATATTGTTCTCTTCAAGCACCCTGATAACGCCAATGTGCGCCATTCCTTTTGCACCTCCTCCGCTTAAAACAAGTCCAACCGATTGCGCATTGGTTTGTAAACAGGCAGTTGCAGCAAATATTATGAGTAAAAGAGATATTCGTTTCATCGGTAATTTTTCATGCATCTGAACAAACCCAAAATTACAAAATTGATTGGAGTGTCCGATACAATCAACCTTAAAACAGATAATTATATTTGAAGAATTAGCATAAGCAGGAATAGTTTAATTAATCTATGGTTATTATATTTGGCCGGAAAATCTGTTTTTTAAACTGATTTTCATTTTTTTTAGAAATATTAAGTAAAAATGTAAATGTTAAAAATATCAGTAGTTTTTGTTTTAATGGTTTTTGGATTAACAGGTTTTGCACAGGTTAAAATGCAAAAACAAGCCGAAGGAATTTTATTCACAGAAGATGGGGAAAACGTTTTGTTTTATCAGATGAAACCAAAAAATGCTGACGGAAAGTATGAACGATGCAACTACATTCACCCGCTTTGGGGAATTGACGGAACAGTGTTAACAGAAGATTTTCCGGAAGACCATTTGCACCAGCGTGGTGTTTACTGGGCGTGGCATCAGATATGGATTGACGGTAAACGGATTGGCGATGGCTGGGCAATTGATGATTTTGAACAGGAAGTAACTGATGTTGAATATATTTCACAGGAAAGTGGAACAGCAGTTTTTAAAACTACTGTTGAATGGAAATCGGATTTGTGGAAGAATGATGGAGAGAAAGTACCGTATTTGAGGGAAGAATCAACTTTTACTATTCATACAAAAACGGGAAATTACCGTATTATTGATTTTGAGATTAGCTTAACTGCCCTGGAAGAAAACCTTTCGATTGGAGGTTCAGAAGATGAAAAAGGGTACAGCGGTTTTTCAGTTCGGATGAAACTACCTGATGATGTTAAATTTATTGGTCCAAAGGGAATTATCGAACCTCAGAATGAAGCAGTGCACTCAAACGGTTATGTCAACATTTCGGGTTCGGTGGGCAAAAATAGCAGCAGTGGCGGAATTGTTATGGTTGACAATCCTCAAAACCCGGGATATCCGCAGTCATGGATTTTACGTAATCAGAAAAGTATGCAAAACGCCGCTTTTCCGGGCAATAAACCTGTCGTTGTATCAACCCGAGAACCTTTGGTTTTAAAGTATTCGCTGATTGTATAT
>DAOPKR010000077.1:19106-20225 GCA_035391305.1 Draconibacterium sp. | reverse complement strand
AACGGGGGAAACTCAATAAGTATTAAAAGAATACTGGTTGCAGCACAATTTTCAATTTCATTGTTTATGCTTATTGTAAGTTTTATCCTTTTAAATCATGTTAATTTTATACTGAATAAAGATTTGGGGTTCGACAACAAAAATATTCTTTACACCGAGATCAATCCAAAAGATAACATGTCATTTGAAACCGTAAAAACAAGTATGCTTCAACACCCAGAAATTGCTGATATTTCGTTTTCAAGCACCATACCTTTCATTGGCAATATTGGCGGTTACGTGACCTGGGAAGGTGCTTCGCCCGAAGAAAAGGAAATGATCAGCCGCAACTATGTAAACTATGATTTTATTCCGACCTATAATATGAAAATGGCATTTGGCCGTAATTTCTCGAAGGAATATCCTGCAGATAACAAAGCCTGTATAATAAACGAAACAGCACTCAGGATTTTTGGATGGAGCGATCCGATTGGTAAACAGGTTACACTGGAAGGAAAATCATTCCCGGTTATCGGAGTTGTTAAGGATTTTCATCCTTATTCTGTTCACAATCCGATTCCAACCTACATAATGTTTCTGAACAGTAATGTAATATCAGGTTCAACCCTTTTAACTGCACGTTTTAATGGTGACGAACAAAAAGCAAAAGCTTTGATAACCAGTGAACTGGAAAATATATTTCCAAACGATCCGTTCGAATTTAAAGATTTTAGTGTTGCTTTTTATCTGGATGAGGCAATCGCATTCTGGCAGTCGATGAAAAGAATGTTTATATTCTTTTCTGTGGTTACCCTGCTCATTTCTACCATCGGGCTTTTTGGGCTGATACTTTTTACCGTTAAACGCAGAACAAAAGAAATTGGAGTTCGGAAGGTTATGGGAAGTTCAGTAATTTCGGTTTATTGGCAACTCTCAACCGAAGTAGTTGGGATGCTTGGATTTGCTATTCTTGTTGGGTGTCCTGCAGCAATTTATATTTACAAAACAATGCCCGGTGCCTACAAGGAACCACTCTCTATTTCTGAATTTCTGGTTTCAATTGCCCTTGTTGCTGTTATTGCTTTCATTACCATAAGCTACCATGTACTGAAAGTTGCAATGAGTAACCCGGTTGAAGCA
>DAOPKR010000077.1:0-19006 GCA_035391305.1 Draconibacterium sp. | reverse complement strand
ATGATTTTAAAAGTTGTAATTCGAAATTTACTAAAAAGGCCATTTCTGCATTTAATTAAAGTTGTTGGCTTGAGTTTGGCTTTAACCGGAATAGTTTTTATCGCATTGTTTTTAAAAAACGAACTCTCTTTTGATAAGTATCACGAAAAAGCCGACAGAATTTACCGTTATACAGTTGCTGATCCTGATTTTCTGGGAGGTAAGGAATTTGCCAGGATTGTTAATCCGGGATACATTCAAAATGTAAAAGAGCAAATTCCTGAAATCGAAAATTTTGTAAGGTTACGGCCGGTGCGTGGCGGTTTAATGAAATACAACGAAAGATACTACAACACTAACCAGGCATTTGAATGCGACAGCACTTTTTTCCAGGTTTTCAATGCAGAACTTATCATCGGGAATAAATTAACAGTATTTGAAAATCCGGCGTCGATGGTAATTTCAGAGACTTTTGCTGAGAGTATTTTTGGCCGGAATAATCCAATTGGAGAGGTGCTTACGTTACCAAGCGGACAATTTTATGGCGAGGAACAAAATTTCACAGTGAATGGTGTAATGAAAGATTTTCCGTTGAACAGCCATTTTCACCCAGATTTTGTTGCAACACCTGTGCAGGATAAGTTTACAAGCGGTTGGGCCTGGACCTATATTTTACTTGCTGAAAATGCGAATCCTGAAAATGTAAAGAAAGGGTTCACAAATTATTTAGCTGAAAACAGGCAGGATAAAACCCGGGAAATGAAAACCGAAGTTCATCTTCAGAAACTTGGCGATATACATTTACATTCGAACAAACTTCGTGAAATTGAACCAAACGGGAATATCCGTAACATTTATGTACTTGGAATTGCTGCTTTTATTTTGCTGCTGATTTCTGTCAGCAATTATGCAAATCTGAATCTAGGCATGGCTGTATTCAGCTCAAAATATCTTTTGATGAATAAAATTCTGGGCTCTTCGAAATATTCAGTTTCCAATTATTTTTTTCTCGAAGGTTTTATCATTATAATGGCAACATTACTGCTCACGCTGCTTTTTTCGGTTCCTGCAAATTCTTTAATCGAGCAGTTTGCCGGGTTAAACCTGCTCCATGGAAATACACTTTTTATCATTTTTTTAGTTCTTTTATTCAGCTTGTTAAGTCTGTTTTTTGGAATGTTGCCGGTGTTAAATTCAGTTTTCTCTTTATTCCATTTCAGCACAAGCGAAAAAAACTTGATAAAAGTAAAAAGCGGAGGATTTAGCAGGGGTTTAATTGTGTTTCAATATGCTTTCTCTATTGCATTAATATCAGCTGTTTTGGTTATTTCGAGGCAAACCAACTTTGCCTATAAAAATGGCATGGGAGTGCAGGAAAACAATATTATTTGCATGGAAATGGTGCATGCAAGTATCCAGCAAAAATTTGAGGTATTCAAAAAAGAATTGTTGAAATATAACAGCATTCAATCGGTTTCAGCAATGATGGAACCCCCGGGCGGAGAGGCTAACGACATGTTCGCATTCGAACTGGAAGGATATAAACCCAACAAACAGGAAGAAGAGTTTGATAGAATCGGTGTTTTCCCCTGCGATTATTCTTTTGCGTCGATTTTCAATTTACAATTTTTAAGCGGAGTAAATTTTTCAGAGAAAAATACTGATGCTGACGGATCGGGAGAATATATAATTAACGAAGCAGCCATGCGTCGTTTAAGCTATTCAGACCCGAATGAAATTGTAGGGAAAGAATTCAAACTAAATTTTTCGCAAGGTGGTGATGAAGTTATTAAGATTCCGCGCGGGAAAATTATTGGGGTTGTAAAAGATTTCCACCTTTCGAGCCTTAAAAAAGAGGTTGAACCACTTGTACTTTTTAAAAGGGAAAATTTGTGGCTGATAAATTTTGTGGTTTCTTATCGTCCGGAAATGCAGGATGCTGCAATTAATGATATGTCGAAAGTATGGAATTCACTTTTTCCTGAATATCCTTTTCAATATAAATACGTTGGTGCCATGTATCAGCAGGTTTATAAATCCGAGTTTTTACAGGCAAAACTTTTATCAGTATTTACAATAATTGCATTGTTAATTTGTTCAATGGGTTTGTTTGGATTGGCACTGATTGTTACCCGGCAGCGAATAAAGGAAATAGGTGTGCGAAAAGTTAATGGAGCAAAAGAATTGGAAATTTTGACCATGCTTAACCGCGATTTTGTAAAATGGGTTGTAATTGCATTTGTAATCGCCACACCGGTTGCGTATTATACCATGAATAAATGGTTGGAAAACTTTGCTTATAAAACCAGTTTAAGCTGGTGGATTTTTGCGCTGGCAGGTTTTCTGGCACTGGGAATTGCATTGCTGACGGTTTCGTTTCAATCATGGAAAGCAGCAAGACGGAATCCGGTGGAGGCACTGAGATATGAATAGTGAGGGTTTCACCCGAAGTGAAGCCCTCACTACACAACAAGTCATTAAATTTGAATAATGACAAGAGATTTTTTTTAAAATTAAATGGTAAAACAAACTATTAAATAAGAACATGTTAAATCTAAAAATTATAATCAGAAGCATTTTAAGACAGAAACTAAGTAACAGTATTATTGTAATTAGTTTGGCCATAGGAATTTCTTGCATAAGCCTTATTGGTATTTTTATTACTAAAGAGCTAAAAACAGATAGTTTTAATAAAAATAGCAACGAAATTTATGCTTTGAGTTATAACAGTCCAACAGGAAAAGTTCCAAAGAATTACTATTGTAATCTTAATTCAGTCGCTAATATGCCTGAGAATTTTTCGCAAATCAAAGACTATTGTTTTCAGTGGCCTTTTCGGATTTCAAAAATAGGAGTTGGAAATGCTTATTATTACGATAAGCCTCGCTCAATCCAAGTATCAAAAAACTTTTTCGAATTTTTCAACTTTGAACTTCTTTCGAATAAACCAGCCACCGTTTTACAATTGCAAAACAGTGTGGTAATTTCTGAAAACTTGGCAATGAAATATTTTGGAACTCTTGATGCAGAAGGGAAAACCATAATGTTTTTTGAGTCGAATAAAAAAGAAGAAATGATTGTTTCCGCAGTTTTCAAAAAACCAAAAGAAAACAGTCACCTTGATTTTGAAATGGCAGTTTTAATGGATAAGCAAATCCCGAATTGGAAAAGCTGTTCTTGCTATTTTAGATTGCAACCTAATACAAATCCAAATCAACTTATTTCACTAATCAACGACAATATTAAAAATCTTCCTGTTATTACCGCTTTTGAGGGAATGAGTTTATCCTATAATCTGCAACCCATTCGCGAAATGTACTTCGACTCTGATTATTATGGAGGACGAGACAAAACCGATTTATACATTGCCCTGATTATAGGATTACTTATTCTGGCAATTGCCACTTTTAATTATTTAGGACTGATTAACAATAAGTTAATTGATAAAGTACGTGACCTTGCCATTCAACGTATTCATGGTGGTTCAAAAAGAAACTTTATTCAAAGCTTCATGTTCGAACACATTTTACTAATTGCTTTTTCATTCATGATAAGTACTATGCTATTAGTATTAATTTCTCCTTATTTCAATGAAATTACCTCATCGAATATTGATGTTTTGTATCTTTTTCAGCCCCAGCAACTATTTATTCAACTTGGAATAGCATTGTTAATTTTATCAGCCGCTTTCTTTTTTGCTTTATTAAAAATTAATAGAACAACACTCAAAACTTCTATTGTTAAAAAACAAATCTCAACAAAACATCAGCTACCTGTATTTAGCATTTTTCAGTTGACTGGAACTGTAGCTTTAATTATTAGTTCTGTTGTAATAATAAAGCAGATAAACCACATCATGAATATGCCAATTGGTATTGACAAAGAAGTCATGCAGATTATTCCAGGTCAATTCTCAAATACTACATTAATTTTCAAAGAAGAATTATTAAAAAAATCTGCAATTGAATATGTTTCAGTAACCGGAACTTCGCCTTTGCAAGGAGGCGGATTAATGAATTTGAATTTTGTTTTAAATGGGAAAAAAATTGATTATTCCCCTGTTGTATTTCAAGCAGATGGGGATTATATTAAGACAATGGGAATTAAACTATTGCAAGGTGAGTCTTTTTCTGGAAATCCAAATACCGATTATAATAAATGTTTAATCAATCAAACGTTTGCAAAAAAATTCCTCGATCAGTATTTAGTTGGTAAAGAATTACCAGGGAAAGAAGATAGCCGTATTATCGGAATAGTAGAAGATTTTCATTATACCAATTTAAAATCAATGGTTGAACCAGCAATAATTTTTGCAGATGTTCAACCTTTTTATCCTGCTTTATTAATTAAAGCGCATCCGAATCAAACCAATCAGGCAAGAAAAGCAATTGTTGAACTTTGGGCAAAGCTAATTCCTGATTATCCGGTTGAAATAACCACTATGAAAGAGACATATGAGAAAATACACAATGAAAATAAAAACTATTTGAAATTAATCGGCTCATGCTGTGCCATCAGTATTTTTTTATCAATGATTGGTCTATTTGCAATATCCGTACAAAGTAGTCAACGTCGCACCAAGGAGATAGGCATCCGCAAAATAAACGGTGCCAAAATATTAGAAATTCTGATTTTGCTTAACCGCGATTTTGTAAAATGGGTTGTAATTGCATTTGTAATCGCCACACCGGTTGCGTATTATACCATGAATAAATGGTTGGAAAACTTTGCTTATAAAACCAGTTTAAGCTGGTGGATTTTTGCGCTGGCAGGTTTTCTGGCACTGGGAATTGCATTGCTGACGGTTTCGTTTCAATCATGGAAAGCAGCAAGACGGAATCCGGTGGAGGCACTGAGATATGAATAGTGAGGGTTTCACTTAAAGTGAAGCCCTCACTACACAGCAAGTTACAATGAAGGTAAATAATCAGAAATAAAAGTTTTCAGAGAGCAAATTCTTATTCGTTCTTTAAAAAGATAATCATCAGAAGATGGCGTGATTACGTAATTCATTGGTGCATCCAAATCTTCGAAAGCAAGGAAATTGCCTTTGCTTAATTGTGGCGAACTGGAGTATTTTATTTCGGCAGTGGCAACCACTTTAAGTCCTTTTGCAAAAACCACATCGACTTCGGTACCATGATGCGTGCGATAAAAATAGAGATCGGTTTTACTTTTCTTCAAAGCAAGCAATTGATTGATTACAAACGATTCCCAGGAGCTTCCAATAATTGGGTTTCCAGCCAGGCTATTAAAATCGGTAACGCCAAGCAAGTGGTGTAAAATCCCGGTATCAGTCAAATAGACTTTTGGCGTTTTTACCAGGCGTTTTTGCATGTTCCACGAAAATGGATGTAAACTCTTTAACAAAAAAGCTTCTTCGAGGAAATCGACGTATCGTTTAACAGTTGGTGTTGAGACCCCCAATGAATTTCCTAAAGTGGTAGCATTAAAAAGATGACCGTTTAAATGCGCCATCATCGACCACAAATTGCGGATGATTTTGGGCGAGGCATTTAATCCCAACTGTAATAAGTCGCGGTTTAAATAGGTATTTATGAAGTTTTCCATCCATTGTTGTTCAAGTTCGATGTTTTGCGCAAACAGTACTTTTGGAAAACCGCCTTTCAACCAAAGGTCGTTTTGCGTGATAGAATCAGGAACTTCTGCCATATCAATGGGGTACAATTGGTGGTAGGCAATTCGTCCGGCCAATGATTCGGATGAATCGCGGATTAATTCCGGTGAAGCCGATCCCAATAATAAAAACTGACCGGGATTTCGTGTTTCATCAACTAACGAGCGCAATAAAGGATACAGCTCTTTTTTATTTTGAACTTCGTCAATCACAATCAGTTTATCAGTATGCTGCGACAAAAACAGTTCTGCATCATTGAGTTTGAACAAATCCGATTGACGTTCCAGGTCGAGATAAATTGTTGGCTTTTCGGAATCGGCCATTATGGTTTTTGCCAGCGTGGTTTTGCCAACCTGACGAGGGCCAATAATTGCAACAACAGGAAAAAAGTTTAACGAATCTTTGATTTTTACATTAATTCTTCTGTTGATTGTCATCATCAAAAACTTTTAGGTTACCTACAATAAAAAAATCATTTATCCGCGAAATTCTAAAATCATATTTTAAAATTTCGCGGATAAAGATAATCATATATCCATGAAATTCTAAAAAGGAATTTTAATATTTAATGGTGGAAACAAAATAATGAACAAATAATGAAACTATTATTCGACACGGGCAAGTATTGCGACTCAAAGTCCCAACGCACTATAAAGGGTTTAGTTTTTCAACTTTATGCCACGGTTGCACGGTCGTTATTTCTTTTTTATCGGCGTTTCCTGCAACCCCAACCACCTAAAAACAGATACAAAATCGCTTACAAAACAAATCAACGCTAAAACCAAATGAGAATAAGCAGAGAAAAAAACGGCAGAAAAGTTTCCTTTCCCGCCGTTTGCAATTGAAATTGGTAGTTTCTATTTCTTGTTCAGTTTTTTAATTCTTTTAAGATTTTTGCGTCGTGCAATTTTTAGTTTCATTACATAGTCAAGTTCGTACAAAGCAGGTACAAACATTAACGTGAGGAAAGTTGCAAAACTCAACCCGAAAATAATTGACCATGCCAGCGGACCCCAAAATGCAACGTTGTCGCCACCAAAATAAATATGCGGATTTAATTCGGTAAACAGGGTTGTAAAATTGATATTCAAGCCAACTGCCAGCGGAACCAGGCCAAGCATTGTTGCTGTTGCAGTAAGAATCACCGGTGTCATACGGGTTTTTCCACCTTCGATAATTGCCCGGCGGGTTGGTACCCCTTCGGCTTTTTTGGCGTCAATAAATTCCACAATCAAAATTCCGTTTCGCACAACAATACCACCAAGTGCAACAATTCCCAAACCTGTCATCATAATTACGATATCCATGTTGAAAATGATAATACCCAGCAAAACCCCAATTATACTGAAAATAACTTCGCTAAGAATAATAAGTGATTTGCTGACCGAAGCAAACTGGGTTATCAGAATAAAGAAAATAGCGCCAATTGCGATAACCATTGCTTTTAAAAGGAACCCGGCTGTTTCTGCCTGATCTTCCTGTTCGCCTGTCAATTTGATTTCAGTTCCCGGGTGAAGGTTAAATTTTTTGGCCTCCCGGTTTATGATTGGCACAATGTCGTTGGCCGAATAACCTGAAAGTACATTTGAATAAATCGTTATAATCCGTTTTTGGTCTAAACGTTTTATTCCTGCATACGATGAGGTGTAATCAATTTTTGCAACTGTTGAAAGCGGGATGCTGCGCAACATTCCTGAATTCATATCGCGGTAGGTAATTTCGAGGTTTACAAGAGAGTTGATATTTTTCCGCACATTTTCATCGTAACGGAGCATAATCGGGTACTCATCTTCATCCTGTTTTAGTTTCGAAATTTCTTTTCCGTAAAGTGCTGTGCGTATTTCGAGCCCGATTTGTCCGGTAGAAATTCCCAGTCGTTGTGCACGGTCGCGGTCAATTTGAACAATTATTTCGGGTGAATTCATCTCGAAATCGGACTTCAGTTCTTCAATCCCGGGTATATTCAAAGAGTCGATATAATCACGGAAAGCATAAGCGTCAACAATTAAATCTTCAAGATCTTCGCTTGTCACCTCAATGTTAATTGGTTTCCCGGTTGGCGGACCGTTTTGTTCTTTATCAACAGTTATTTCAGCGCCAGGAATATTTACAATTTCTTTTCGAAGCATTTCGAGATATTCGGTTGTAGTATGTTCTGAGGTTCTGTGTTTATGCTCAATAAAATTAATGGAAACTTTACCGCGGTTAAATGGTGTGCCGGTGGTTGTAAAACCTTGTTCTTCGGCGCCAATTGTAACGTTTGCAATAATTGATTCAACATCGGGGTTGTTTTCTCCCATTACTTTGTAAACACGCTGTTCGGCAATTCGAGTAACACTGTCGGTTACATTTTGGTCGGTTCCACCGGGCATTTTAATGTACACATAAATGTTGTTCGGGTCGCTGTTCGGGAAAAATAAAACTGTTGGTTTTACAGCTCCTGTTATAAATATGGTTACAAAAAACAACCCAATCATTCCAACCAAAATCCAAACCGGGCGGCTTCCAATTAAAATTAACCGAAGTTCACGTTCATATTCTCGCAAAACCCAGGGCCATAATTTATTTTGAAATACATCGATGGCTTTTTTGAGTACAAAATGGAAAAGTAGTGTCAGTAATACTGCAAATACAAGGAAGTTGGCAATTCCGTAAATTTTGGTAATGTAGAAAATACCGGCAAATGCCAGCATTATAATTATGCTGATTTTTATTTTCCGCCATCCGCTTCCTTTCTGAAAATCTTCATCGTACTCATGTTTCATAAACGAAACTGCAAATACAGGGTTAAAAACATAAGCTACAAATAGCGAAGCAAATAGTGTAATTATAAGCGTTACAGGCAGATAATGCATAAACTGGCCAACAATTCCGGGCCAGAAAGCCAACGGGAAAAATGGGGCCAGCGTGGTGAGTGTGCCCGATAAAATGGGCATAAAAACTTCACCGGCTGCTTTCTTGGCTGCAATACTTATATCGGGGTTAAAACGGTGAAGCCGGTGTGTATTTTCGATAACAACGATTGCATCGTCAACAACAATTCCGAGGGCAAAAATAAATGCAAACATCACAATCATATTCATAGTAAAACCCAGACCAGGAATTACCAGATAGGCCAGGAAAATGGAAAGTGGCACCGATAAACCCACAAAGAATGCATTTGTAAAACCCATGAAAAACATCAATACAATAGTTACCAGGATAAAACCGATGATAATTGTATTGTTTAATTCTTCAAGTGTATTACGTGTGTGAAGACTTTGGTCGCCGGTGATGGTTACATCCATTCCCTGCGGATATTGCGTTTTTTTAAGGTCTTCAACAATTTCTACTATCTGGTCGGAGGCATCCAAAAGATTGGCGCCATTTTTCTTAATTACGTTTAGTGTGATTACATTTTTACCATCCAAACGGGCAAAACTTTCCTGTTCCTTAAAGCTGTCATTAACTTTTGCAATATCACTAAGTTTTACAAAAGCGCCACTTGACGAGTGAACAACGATATTTCTGATTGTTTCAACATCCTTAAACTGCCCAACAACCCTAACTGTATTCCGAACTCCGTTGTTGGTTAAAATTCCACCCGAAATGGTCATATTCTCCATTGAAACTGCTCGTTCAATATCACTGAAAGTTACTTTTGCTGCCTGCATTTTAAAAATGTCGGCATCAATTTGTATTTCGCGGTCGAGTGCGCCAACAATGTCAACGCGGGTAATTTCCTTCAGGCTTTCAATTTTGTCCTGTGTAATTTCAGCATAATGTTTTAGCTTGTCCAAATCAAAATTGCCCGAAATATTGAGGAACATAACCGGCATTGCCGAAATGTCAATATCCATAATATCGGGTTCATTTGGCAAATCGGTGGGCAATTCACTTTTTGCTTTGTCAACTGCATCACGTACGCGTTGTTTTGCTGTTTCTATTGAAAGATCGGGATCGAACTCAACAATAATTGAAGAGAAATCGGGGACTGAATTACTTGTAATATTCTTTACATCCGAAATTGATTTCAATTCATTTTCGAGAGGCCGGGTCACAAGATTTTCGATATCTTCCGGCGAAGTTCCGGGATAGGCTGTATTTACAACTATGTAGGGAATTACAACCTGGGGAAACTGTTCTTTTGGTATTGCAAAGTAATTCATCAAACCAAGCACAGATATGAAAATAGCAAGCACATAAATACTTGTGCGGTTGTCTATTGCCCAGCTTGTTGCGAAAAACTGTTTAAATTTATTTTCTTTCATAATAATTAGTCATTTTTTTGATAATTAGAAAGTTAGCTTCTGGCCTTCGTTCAGGTTCAGGAATCCGGCAGTAATAATTTTATCTCCGGCAGTAATTCCTTCCAAAACTTCAACTGTGCCATCGTAATCCAGGCCGGTTTTTATTGTTCTTTTTTCGGCAACCCATTCATTGCCATTTTGTTTGGCAATAAAAATGAATTTACTTTCCTGGTTTCCCTGTATGTAGGTAACCGGAATGCAAAATGCGTTTTCATTTGAGTAATCTTTAATTTTTAAATAGGCAATCATGTTGGCACGGAGCCCGATTTCTTTTGCCGATATTTTACATTCCACTTTAAAAGTGCGGTTTGTAGGATCGATGAAGCGGCTCGTAAAATTGAGTTTTGTTTCAACTTCCCTGCCCAAATCGGGGAAACTTACAATTGCCGGATCACCATCTTTAATTTTTGTTGAATGCGCTTCCGAAACTTCTGCAGTAATCTTGGCAACATTCATATTTATTACCCTGATAATTGAATTTGGAACACCTGGCGATGCCATTTGCCCAACCCGAAGAGGAACACTTTCAACAGTACCTGAAATTGGAGAAACTATTTGTGCCAGTTTAATTTGTTCTTCCACGGTGCTCAACCGTCTTTCGAGCGATTCTTTTGAGTTTTTTGCCTGAAGGTACTGAACTTCGCTACCAATTTTCTTGTCCCAAAGTGCCGATTGCTTTTCAAAAATATTATTTGCAAGCTCGAGCTGTGTTTTTACTTCTTCAATGGTTTGTTTCAAAACCTGGGCATCAAGTTCAGCCATAACCTGTCCTTTTTTAACCTGTGTTCCTTCCTGCACATAAACGGCAGTAACAAGCCCGGCCATTTGTGGGCTGACAGCAATGTTCTGATCGCCGTCAACTATTCCCTGCACTTTGATATAGTGGTTGAATTCGCAACCCTGAGCATCGGTAACTGATACAGGAATTCCTTTTACTTCTGCTTTTTCGCCGGCAGGATTAATTTCGGCGGATAGCTGCTCAATTTTAATATTCAACTGGTCGCGTTCCGATTTCAATTTTTCAAGTTCGGCTTTTTTATCAGTATTTTGGCTGCATGAAACCATTAATACAAATGCAACTGCGGTGTAAATAAGTTTTTTCATTTCTATTTTTATTTATTTTTATTTTCGATGATTGGAATGTGTTTGAGATCAATATTTTAATTTGAAATCTGATTGATATTGTACAGTTTTTCGAGTTTTGTTATCGCACCCTGCAATTCGAACATAAACTGGTAATAGTTGGTAAGGTTTGTCAAAAACTGGTTTTGGCTGTTCATCAAATCGAGGCTTGTTGACATTCCCTGCCTGTATTTTTCAAGTGTTCGCAAATAAATCTCTTCTGAAAGCTCTTTACTGAGTTTCTGGTTCTTGTATTTTTCGGCTTTTATATCAACATCATTTTTCAGTTGGTTGGCCTGCATTATCAGGCTGCTTGAAACAAACCTGCGTGTATTTTCAGTTTTTTCAACTTCCAGTTTTTTCTGTTCAATTAGCCATTTTCGCTGTCCGCTGTGAAAAATTGGCAGGCTGAGATTAACGCCAAATAAATCTTTTGGTGTAAAATCGAAAGCTGGTGAATTGACTTTCTGTGTTCGGTTATAAAAACCATTGATTACAGGCAAATAATTACTTTTTTCAACTTTTAAATTTAGTTCTGCCAACTCTTTCGAGGTTAACACCAGTTTGTAATCAACATTGTTTTCAAGTACAAATTGTTCCTGTACCAACTGGTTGCTTTCAAGCATCAGTAATTCGTAAGTGTCGGTACTGTCTGATAGTGTTACAGGAGTGGTTTCTTCCATACCCAACTGTATTTTTAAAAGACGGTATGACATGTCGAGGTTGCTTTCAACCTGGTTGATCGAATTGCGTAAAATGTTCGCTGTAACTTCAAGTTGGTCAACATCGGTTTTTTCCATAAAACCCTGATTAAACATTTCCGAAATCTCGTACTTTGTTTTCATTACATTTTCGAGATTTTGTTTCAATATTTTCAGGCTTTCCTCAGAGAGTTGAATCATTTGGTAAGTGTTTGTTACAGTTTCGTTTACATCCAATCTTGTTTTTTCATCGTTTTGAAGCGACAGATTGTAATACACTTTTGAAGCCTGCACGCCAACTATGTAAGCCCCGTTAAAAATAAGTTGCGAAGCAGTAATGTCGGTCGTTAGGTTGTGCTTCACGCCTAGTTCGATTGGCTCAGCTGGTGAAGCATTCGGATCGTCTCCCGGCATTCCGAAAGCCAAAGTAGGTACTTTTGGCAAAAACTGATAGGCAGATTTTAAATCGACATGAGGCAGCCCCATTGCAATTGTTTCTTTTATCTTCTTTTGCGCAATTTCCAAATCGAGTTGCGAATTCAGCACATTTGTATTTTTTTCCTGTGCTATTTGAAGGGCTTCCTGCAATGATAACTGCATTGGCTCCTGAGCTGTTAATCCGTAAGTTCCAATAAGAAATAAGGATAGCAGCATTAGCGTTTGTTTTTGTTTTCTGAACATTGTTAATGGAAATTATTGGTTACTAATATTTTTATTGTTCTGTTTTATTTCCGATTTTCTTTTTTCGAAATATTCAATTCCTTCGGCAGTTGAGATTGCACGAATATGGTTTTCAAACATTGTTTCAAAAACCTGGTCAAAGGTTATATTTTCGACAAAGCAATAATCTTTGTTGTGCATATCAATTAAGTTTCTCACATATAAACCTGCTGTCAAATCAATGTTTACATCTCCGCGGTAAAGACCTTCACTAATCCCTTTTTGAATGTTTTTACTGAGTTGATTAAAAATATGGGTCTGCTTTATTTGAAAGAATTTGTTAAAAATAGGTTCATAGTATTTTTTTAGTTCAAACTTTAATTGGGGATTTAACCTGCTCATTTCGTCGGCAACCAAAATACTGACCTGGACTAAAATGTCGATTGCATTTAAATCGCTCAGTTTACATTTCGAAAGCCTTTCATTCCACTTTAATTCATCATAGTAAAAAAGCTTTTCAATTAAATCTTCTTTACTTTTAAAGTATTGATAGAGTGTCTTTTTCGAAATTTTCAGCTTTCGGCTGATATCATCCATGTTTAAATTTCGGATTCCAAATTCATAAAACAATTCGATAACCCTATCGAGCATTGCCCTTAATTTGGGATCTTTTAAATCTAATTCGTCATTCATTTTTAATTTTTATAAAATATTGTCGCAAATAAACGGAAACATTTTAGATGCAAAACGTTTCCTTGGTTGAAATTGTTTATTTGTTAATATTGGCTCAAAATTGAGTAATTACTTTTTAACGAGAATAAAAAGTTGGATGACCATGTATAATAAATAGGTGAATAACTGTTTTTTGGAGGTGAAGGAAAACAATGAAATTGGAAAACAGTGTTCAGAGACAGTTATTTATTTGAAATGAAATGATGAATTGTTTGTTAATTAAACAATTTGTAACCGAACTGCAAAAGATTAATATCAAGCAATTAAAATGCAGAAAATTGAAGTAAAAGTAAGATGCATTTATTTGATTAAATGCATCTTACAGAGTTGAAACTTAATTCCCGATTAATTTACCGAGAATAATATTTAAAAGAAATTTTTCGGGGACAACAATATGCCTTAGCAGATAAAAATTGTCGCCCGGTAATAACAAACTAATATTACGCATCCGTAAATATGATTTCTGGCTGTATGTTTGCCAGTCGCTTATGTAGGTTGTTGATGAATTGCCAAAACCTACCAATTCGGTAACAATAATGACAATTTTGCTTTCGCGGATTGAAATCTTCAACTGGCTTTCTGAAAAAAGCTGCGAATAAAGTGAAATAAGCAACTGTCCCTTTTCTGTATCTTCAGCATATTCAATTATTTTTACCTCTTCTGCAACTTGTTGATTTTCAAAAAGAATTTTTTCCATCCCGATAATATTTGAAGGTTCAGTGTTTCCAATAAATGCTTGCATGATTTCAAATTTTTAAATAAAACTTCAATTGAATTACTTGATTTCCGACATTAAAACTGATATTTTTCGAAATGCTGAATTGCAATCCGGAATTCGTTTTGAATCGGAAAAAATTTAAAATGTAAGCAAAGGCGGGGGAAGATCGAGAAGTAGTTCGCCAATTTGAATGTTTTGATGAGATTGAGTAGCAGCTTCGTAACCACCTATTTCAAAATGCTGAAAAAAGTGATATAGAACGGGTAAAACAGAAACTGCATCAAATCCATTTATTTCGTTTGTGTCCTGTCCATCATAAAAAAAGTCTTCAAAAATAATTGGGTTTTGAGATGAAGGACTTCCATTTGTGAATTTAACACAGGTACAGCCGGCAATGTTATGTGAAAAATCCTGCGACTGGCTTTTTCCGGCCAACGCAAAAATTAAAACAAAGACGATTGTGGCAAACTGTTTCATTGTATTGAATACGAATGAAGTAAAAGTATTCAATTATCAGTGAAACCCGGAATTAATTTATGTTAATATGAGTTAATGATCTGTTAAATAGAAGGATGGTTTTTTAATATCTGAAATGTTTTGCGGGCATTTTTATCGCCGTTTTATTTTAACAATACCAGGCGCTGCACAAAATTACCACTGCGAACCACATAAATACCCTGGTTTAAACTTTCAAGATTTATAATAGAATTAACTGAATTTACCACTGCTGACTTCACCAAAACTCCGTTAAGATTATAAATATCTAGCTTTGTGTCTTTCATTTTTAAACCTGAAATATTTACAATTCCATTTGTTGGATTCGGATAAAACCTGATTTCTGAATCGCCGGCAATTTCATTTTTTAAGTTCACAATTGTTTTCAGATTAACCTGTTCCCAGCTTTCGCCAAAATGATTGTCAACATCATTTGATTTCAGTGAAATCCCTTCGCCATCTCTGGCTTTTGGCCAGGTTCCGTTTTGCATGTAATGAACTTTGTCCACAACAATTCCCTGCGGGTTTTGCAACTGAATTGCTTCGCCTTCATCAGCCAAACGTCCACTTTCCCATTGAAAAGCTGTAAGTCCGCTGTTTAGCCAAAAATCGGAATTGGCGTTAAAAACAAGATAAATTTTTTCACCTGCGTCAATTTTCGAACCTTCAGGAAAAATAAAAGTTATTCCTTTTGTAAATTCAAATCCTGAAATATTCAGTTCTGAATTTCCTGAATTTGTGATTTCAACAAACTCATTTACTTCTGAAATCAAATCGGATTTGTAAGCAATTGCACTGATAAATAATTGGTTGAACTTTACTTCAGGAATGAGATTTGCACCCATATTCCCATCAGTTGCAGTACCCAAACAGGCTGAATTAGTCATTAAACTGAAATCAAAAAGATTTGGGTTTTTAAATTGAGGATTGACAAAAAGATTGTTTTTTCCGGTTGGCAAACTGTCGTTGTCGGATGCCGAATATGATATTTTTAATGATGACATTGCATCGGCAGAATAAGAGGCATCGTAAGAATTCGATAAAATTGAATTTGTAATCACGCCATTTCCACCGGCATCACCGGCATTTTTCTCAAAAGCGGCAACCGAAGTCCCGTTTCCGTAATAGGTGCAGTGGTCGATTGTTACGCGGCTCGAATCTTTCAGTCCCGCACCCAGGTTGCAGTTTACAAATAATGAATTTGAAATATTTACCGACGATTGCTGGCCAACTGAAACACCTTTATCAGTAATATTATAAACCACCATATTTTGAATGGAAATATTTTTTGCCTTTTCGCCTATATCAATTGCATCGCTGTTAAAGCCATGAAAATCACGGATTAAACTATTTTTAATCGTCCCGTTTTCAACATCGTCATAGTCAACTGCATCGGTATCAGGCATATCATTTCCTACAAAAACGCAACTATCAATAAATGCTTTGCCATATTTTACATTAATTAGGTCGCCTGTGATTTCTGAATGTAAATGGCTGTTTTTCAGCGAAACATCAGAATAGCGGGCGACAATTGGATTATCATGCACTTTTTCAATTACTGCGCCATCAATTTTCAAAACTGAATTAAAAACCGAAACTGCTGCAATTTCGCGCTGCGGATGATTCCCTTTTGAAGCATTTTCAATCACAACATTTTTCAGGTACGAAGTGTCGGCGTTTACAAAATTCAGGATTCCCCATTTCTGGTTTTTGCTTTCAGGGTTACTCATGAAAACTATTGGTTCTGAAACCGTGCCATCTGCTGAAAACGAACCGTTTACCAAAACAGAAACATCGTCAGACAACCACAATTCAACTCCAGGTTCTATTATTAATTTGCCGTTTTTTGTGATCGTTACATTATTTGGAACCCGATAAGGTGAGCAGGCTTTGTTTAAAATTGTTTCTGCCGAAATTTCCTCTGGTAATATGCAACTTCCATCGCTTTCAAAAATTGCTGTAAAATCTTCTTCGCCGGTATGAGTAAAATTTAAAGTTTGGTTTGTACTGAAAAGTTCGCCTTCATTTTTTATTGTTGAAGTCATTTCAAGATCAAAACTCATATCGCTGCTACCAGGGTCATTCTGATGTATTTCAACCGCAATTGTATTTTGGCCCGTTTTCAGCAATCCTTTATCAATAATAAATGTTGAAAAAACAGTTTCACCAGTACCGGAAACTGATTTTATGGCTTTCGTATCGAAAGTTATTTCCGTATCCGGCAGATTTGCTCTAAAAGCCTCAGTGCCATTGATATAAACCACTGCCCCGTCATCATACTTCAGATTGATTTTTAAACTTTGAATTCCTGCAGCATTTTCAACCGTAAAAGATTTCCTAAAGTAGGTTGTAATAAACTTATTTCCGGAGTCAGAACCATAATCAACAATTGTATTTTCGTCTCTGTCACCATAACCAAGTTCGGCTTGTCCTTCACTCCATTGCGAGTCGTCGAAATCTTCTGCAATCCAGCTTTTTAACAGGTCAATTCCTTTGTCAAAGTATTTCCAGTTTTCTTCTTTGCCAACTATTATTTTGTTTTCAAGTTTTTGCCAGCCTTTAAAATCAAACCCTGCTTTCGCTTCGGCAACAAGAGTAATTTCTTCATTTTCAGGATATCCACCCTTACTTAAAGTTTGATTTATTTTTATGCCGTTAAAACTTATTACTCCCGAATTTTCAGGCGAAATGGTGACTGAAAGTGGAGTAGGGGTTTTGAAACCATAATTTTTAAGATCGTTTAAAAGGGCGGCCGGCCGGGCATCAGCAAATGTTTTCATATTCTGAATTTCACTTTTCCAGAAATTGACTGAAGGAATTGGATTACCGTAATCTGATGAAGTTCCTTTCCAGCGTTCAATGTGGTTTGGAATTTCGTCCTCAATATTGCTGCTAAATTGATCGATGATTATTTTTACCCGTTCCGGATCGAAAGTGGTAAAAAGATGATCTGCAAGTCGTCCACCGAAATATTTTTTGTAACCGTCGTTGGCAAGTAATTGGCTAAGCGGAATAACTTCTCTGTTCACATAATAATTTATCAGGTTGCTGGCGGGTTTGAAAAATCCCCGGTCCAAATCATTTAAAATCCATTTCCATTTTCCACCGTCCTGCGGTTTCCAGGCCATTATATTATGATCGACAGAAGTATTTTGCGAATAAATTTCAGCAATCATGAAATCGGTAAAATTTTCGATATCCATTTGTGCTGCAACTGCATCAAAATTTTCCTGTTTACTTAAATCCTGCATGTAAAGCGTTTTAAAACTTAGATATTGGTCAAGTGTTCCGGCTTCGGCATAATTTTCATTTTCAACCATATCAATTTTCTGATCGTTAAGATGGTGGATTTCAACAATCAAGTCTTCATCCACTTTTGCCCTGAGGTTGTTGATTCCCATGTACTGCCCGTTAACATACAACACTGCGGCCCTGAATCCCTGAAAATCAACGTCCATGTTTTCAATTGTCAGTCTTTGTGTCATCCCGTCACGAAACATGGTGCTGGCCCAGTCGCTTCCGGAAGCACGCAAAGCAAAGGAATTGTATGAATTTCGGCTTTGATCAAAAAGCAGCGGATAATCCAGTTTTCCTTCGCCATATTCTTTTCTGAAATAAACGCCCAGCATTTTTTGTGGCAACTGCCACGAATACAAGCCATTTACTTTTGTTCCTGCTGCCAGATTAAATCCGGCCCTGTCGCTGCCATCGTTTTCAAAAAGCTCAATATTGATTGGCACTTCCCACTCGGGTTTAAAATCCTGCACATAAATTCCTTTGACAGGATCCCAGAAATTTTCGGGATTTGTAGCAATGGAAACCACCGGCAGCGATCCAATTTTATTTTCAGTATTGATAAAATAAGATTGGGTAACAATGCTTCCCGGAACTTTTCCCTGTTGATAAATCCGCGACCTGATAATTGTGGTTTTATCAATATTTATTGGTCCATTAACAATTGGAGAGTTTTCGGTGGGTTCAGAACCATCAGTTGTATAGCGGACTTCTCCACCAAAAGTATTTGTGATTTCGATATTAACCGGCGCTTTAAATATGCCGCCCAAAACCGAGAACTGCGGGATATTTTTTGTAACACCATTAAAATTTTCATCGCTGTTAGTTCCGCCCGGCGAAGGTTGCCGAAAAAATCCCCAGGCCGGGCTTCCATCGGTTTTTCGGCCCATCGAAATATTTGGCTCCTGTAAACCAAACGAAACAGAATCAATTAAAACTCCTGATGCCGAAAAAATGCCCAGCTCTTCGCCATCAGCTGAAATGTTGAAATTTGTGTGCAGTCCGGTGTTGTAACTGTCGGCCCAGATAACAAGAAAACCACCTGCTTCAATTGTAGTTCCATCCGGTATTTGCCATTTTAATTTGTTATTGAAATTGTCAGTCAAATAATAGCCTCCAATATTGACAGATGAGTTTCCGGCGTTGTACAATTCGAGCCAGTCGGCGCTTTCTTTAAAATCAGGGTCAACAAACGAACCTGTATTTGATGCTAAAAATTCATTAATGAAAACCTGTGAGTTTGCAAACCGGGGTATAATTAAAACACTAAAAAACACTAAAAAAACAGATATAAGATTTTTCATTTCCATGTGAATATAAACAGCTCGTTGACGACAAACGTATATTTTGCATGATCTTTCAGGACTACCAAAAGTAA
>DAOPKR010000076.1:0-20787 GCA_035391305.1 Draconibacterium sp. | reverse complement strand
AAGTTGTTTCCCATTAATTGCAATGGCATCCGACAATTCGAGCTTTTCTTCAGGTTCTAAATCCGATTCTGCCAATATTCGCGAGAAATTAGTTATCACATTCATTGGAGTTCTGATTTCATGCGAAAGGTTTGCAAGAAATGCCGATTTTAATTTGTCCGATTCCTCGGCACGAATTAACGCTTTTTCAAGTTTAAACTCAGCTGTTTTCCGTTTTGTAATATCGCGGGCTATTGAAATTACCGAGTGCGCATTAAGTTTTGTGAGCCGCATTTCAAAAAGAAATGTTCCGTTTGGCGTGTTCATCTGGTACTCGATGGTTTCAATCGAATTGGTTTTTATTGATGTTTGAATGCAACTGTATATTTTCTCAGCCATATTTTCGGGGAATCCAACTTCAAATATTGTACTGCCAATAATATTTGCATCTTCAATTTTAAACAAATCACTTTCTTTTATCACAAAATCTTCATAAGTTCCGTCTTTGTCAATTACAAAAAAGATATCGGGTATTGCTTCAAGTAAAACTTTATATCGTCGTTTGCTTTCCTCTAGTTCGGCAATTTTATTTTTTGTTTTTGATATATCTTCAAATATGATGTAGAATTTATTGTAATCAGGTTGCATTAAATGGATGTTGAACCAGCGTTCGAGCGCAACTGCATGAAATTCATGTGATTTTTTTTGTTTTGAATACAGAAGAACGTATTTGTTCAAATCGAATTTGGTTTTAAAAATTAAATTGAAAATATAATCAGCTTTCTGTCCCTGAACTTCATACAGGTTTATTTTAAAATTACTCTCGAAAGCATTGTTAACTTTTTCAACTATTAATTGCTCAATGTTGCCCGCTTCGTCTCTGACAGCTCTGATTTGGGCAATTGAAAATCCCGAGTCCTGTAATACCTTATTTATGCTTTGATTGAATAAATCAATTTGGTTTTGATTTTTTTTAATGATTGATTTATAATATACATGCATTGCATACCCGAATAAAAACACGGCAATAAAAACAAAAATAGGATTGGTAACAAAAGGGTTGAAAAGTGAATATGAATTAATCAGGAGATTCAACTTTAGCATTTGGAAAACAACAGTAATTAGCCCAATAAAGAAGTAAGTTCTGATTTTAATATTTGTATCAGAAAAATACAACAGGAAAATCATTCCTAAATGTAACCAGAAAACCGTTAAATAAATTGTTTCAAATGTTGGGGAGTTTTGATTGAAATCGGAAAAATAGTAGGCATAGAGTATAAATGGCAATAAAAAAACGCTGTTAACAGAACAGTTTATCCTTCCGTTAACCGCACAAATAATGGGTAAGGTTGCTATTGCAATAAACAAAATATTGCAAAGCAGGCAGGTGTTGTCGTCACCAAAAATTAAATTGTAAAATAGAAATAACAGCGCAAAAACTTCAAAAGCCACCCAAACCATGAGCAAATGCCAAAGCTTTTTCTTATCCTGGATTGAGCTTTCAACCCAAAATGTGTCGGATAATATTGTAAATAATTTTGTAATCAATACTTATAAGTTGTCAATACCGTCAAATAATGCGTCCGCTCAAATATAATTCAATTCTAAATAACATTAAAGTTTGATTCTCAAAAACTGACATTTGTTTTGTTTATCATCGGTTAAATGTGATTTGTTTGAAAATAAAGGTTTTACAAATGAAATATTTTTTAAGTCACTGATTTTTGTTATGATTTAGTAATTTTTGAATCCATAGTTTTGTATAAAATGAATTTTACACAAATAAGAAAATTATGTCAAAGGGAATTTTTAATGTGCCGGTTGCTAAAAACGAACCAATTTTAAGCTATGCTCCCGGAAGTCAGGAGAGGGCTCTGTTAAAAGAGAAAATAGAAGAGTTAAGGTCAACTGAAGTTGATTTACCAATGGTAATTGGAGGATTGGAAGTTTATACTGACCGGAAAGTCAGGATTTTTCCGCCACACGATATCGCACACACTTTGGGATATTACAACCAGGGTGATTCGAGCCACATTGAAATGGCAATTGATGCGGCGCTTGCATCGCGTGAAAACTGGGCAAACCTGTCATGGCAACACCGCGCATCCATATTTTTAAAAGCTGCTGATTTGCTGGCCGGACCATACCGCGCAAAAATTAATGCCGCCACCATGTTGGGTCAATCAAAAAATGCTTTTCAGGCCGAAATTGATGCTGCATGTGAATTGGCCGATTTTTTCAGGTTCGGTGTTAAAGTGATGTCTGACATTTACAAAATTCAGCCCGAATCGGCCCCGGGAATGTGGAACTACAATGAATTCCGTCCTTTGGAAGGTTTCGTTTTTGCACTCACTCCTTTCAATTTTACATCAATTGCCGGAAACCTGCCGGCTGCACCTGCTTTAATGGGGAATGTAGTTGTCTGGAAACCTTCAAAAACTGCTATTTACTCTGCGGCGGTTATAATGGAGATTTTTAGGGAAGCTGGCTTACCCGACGGTGTTATCAACCTGGTTTTTGCATCAGGACCGGTGGTTGCCGATATGGTTTTAACTCATCCGCGTTTTGCAGGAATCCATTTTACCGGGTCAACTGGAGTATTTAACAGTATCTGGAAAAATATTGGAGACAATATTTCAAAATATAAAACATACCCAAGAATTGTTGGCGAAACCGGTGGAAAGGATTTCATATTTGCTGATAATACTGCCGACCCGCAGGCACTGGCAATTGCGATGGTACGTGGTGCTTTTGAGTATCAGGGACAAAAATGTTCAGCTGCTTCAAGGGTTTATATCCCTGAAAGTATTTGGCCTGAAGTGAAGAAACGGTTTGGATACGAATTAAGCACAATTAAAATGGGGCCTCCTGAAGATTTTACAAACTTCGTTAATGCGGTTATTGATGAAGCATCGTTTGATAAACTGAAGGGATTTATTGACCGGGCTAAAACCGATAAAGATGCTGAGGTGATTTTTGGTGGAAATTGCGATAAATCAGTGGGTTATTTTATCGAACCAACGGTTATTCTGGCGAAAAGACCCGATTACATAACCATGGAAGAAGAACTCTTTGGGCCTGTTTTAACTGTATATGTTTACGAAGATGACGAAATGGACAAAACGCTTGAAATACTTGACAATACTTCGATTTACGCACTTACCGGTGCGGTAATGTCTCAAAATCGCTACAACATCGAAAAAATTACAAAGCGTTTGGAAAATGCTGCAGGTAACTTTTACATCAACGATAAACCAACAGGTGCAGTTGTTGGTCAACAGCCATTTGGTGGGGCACGGGCATCAGGAACAAATGATAAGGCCGGTTCAATTTTTAATATGTTGCGCTGGACTTCAATCCGCACTATTAAGGAAACTTTTGTTACACCTAAAAATTATACCTATCCAAATTTTCAACCCGATAAAGATTGAAATAAACCGGAATATGTTTATAAAAGGGTATTGAAACATTTCGATACCCTTTTTTTATACTTTCGAAAATCCTACTTTTGTTGTATCAATTTTTGGAAAATGGCGAAATTAGATTTTAACAACGGTATATTCAAAATAATTGGAAATAAGTGGATTATAGCTTCTTTTCTGTTTTTAACATGGATAGTTTTCTTCGATGAAAACAGCATTGTATCGCATCAGAAAAACAAAAGAAGACTTTATGAGCTTAAACAGCAGGAAGAATATTACAGAGAGCGAATTGAAGTGGATAAACAAAAACTTGATGATTTAAAAGCAGGGGAGGAAAAACTCGAAAAATTTGCCCGTGAGCAATATTTTATGTCAAAATCTGACGAAGATGTTTTTGTAGTTGTTGATGATGATTAAATATTTAAAAAATTGTAAAACAGTTTTTACATTTATAAATCTATTCTGAAAAACCCCGAAATTTCGTTTAATACTTAACCAAAATCTAAACTGTATTGTTAAATATATGTTGAATAAGATGATCTGCACGAGGTAGATTTTTATTTGATGGGTTTTTAAAATTTCTTATATTGGTGCTTGAAATGAAACAGAATATCGACATATTTAAAATAAAGTCAAACAATATTCCTCCTCAAAAAGGACGGATTTTGATTGCTGAACCATTTTTACATGGCGATTATTTTAGCCGGTCGGTTGTGTTTTTGGTAGCATATAGCGAAAAAGGTGCAGTTGGTTTTATTTTAAACAAAAAAATTGAATATCAGTTACATGATATTTTCCCCGATTTTCCTGATTTCAATGGCAAAATTTTTATAGGCGGACCGGTTTCTGCTGATTCTATATTTTATGTACATAAATTGGGTGGTAAATTGCCTGGTAGTATAAATGTATTAGGCGATTTATATTGGGGTGGCGATTTTGATGTACTTAAAAATCTTATTAAAGTGGGTGCAGTAAACACTGGCGATATTCACTTTTTTCTTGGTTATTCAGGTTGGGATGCCGGACAGCTGGAAGATGAAATAAAAGATGATTCATGGCTGGTTACTGATGTTGATGAGAATTTAATTATGCAGGAGGATGCAAATAATACATCATGGGCCGATTTCGTGAAAAAAGCCGGAAATCGTTATTCTATATGGGAAAATTATCCTGAAAATCCGTCTTTTAACTAGATCTTTTTATTTGTCGTATTTCTTTATAAATGAGGTTCAGTTTATTGTAAAAAAATGAATGATTCAATGTCTGTGAAGTACTTATACCACAATTCAATTTACTACAGGCAATTTTCAAACGTTAAATACCATTTTTCGAGAACAATGTGAAATAGCTGGGTTTTAATACGGCCTGAAAGTTTTATTTCGGGGAGGCGTAAAAAAAAAATTATAATTTTGCCCTCACATAATTTGAAAATGAAATCATCCCGGAGTTTCGGGGAATTATAAACTTAAAACTACTTTATGTCACTGAGAAGCAATATTCTTGACCTTCGAAAAAGGAAAAAGGAAGTTCAAATGGGTGGTGGTGAAAAAGCCATGGAAATGCAGGCGAAAATGGGTAAACTTACTGCCCGTGAGCGTATTCTCGCCCTTCTTGATAAAAACTCTTTCCACGAGTATGATTTGTTTGTGGAACACAGTGCAAAAGATTTCGGAATGGAATCAAAAGTACTTCACGGCGATGGCGTAATAATCGGAACCGGGACCATCAAATCGAAACCGGTTTGTATTTTTGCGCAGGATTTCACAGTTGCCGGCGGTTCGTTAGGGTTGATGCACGCCCGTAAAATCACAAAAATAATGGATCATGCCTTAAAAATGAGAGTTCCGCTAATTGGAATTAACGATTCAGGTGGTGCCCGTATCCAGGAAGGTGTAAATTCGCTTGCCGGTTATGGAGAGATTTTCTTCCGTAATACGCTGGCATCAGGGGTTATTCCTCAAATTTCGGTAATTCTTGGACCATGTGCAGGCGGTGCAGTTTATTCTCCGGCATTAACCGACTTTGTTTTTGTTGTGGAAAATATCTCAAAAATGTTTATTACCGGGCCAAGTGTTATTAAATCGGTTCTGGGAGAGGAAATTTCGATGGAAGAACTGGGAGGTGCCCGTGTTCACGCTGAAATAACCGGAAATGCACACTTCTTTGCAAAAACCGAACTGGATTGTTTTGAACAAATTAAAACACTTATCAGCTACATACCTCGGAGCAACGCGAAAAAAGCACTTGCTTACCCGGCCAAATTACCAATCAAAGGAAGGAAAATAGAAGACCTTGTTCCTCTCGATCCCCGCATTCCGTATGACATGCGTGATATAATCAGAACTATCACTGATGGATCTGAATTCCTTGAAGTAATGGAAATGTTTGCGCCGAATATTATAATCGGTTTTGGACGTATGGATGGCGAAACCATTGGTTTTGTTGCCAATCAGCCAATGGTTCTGGCAGGTGTACTCGACTGCGACAGTTCTGATAAAGCTGCACGTTTTATTCGTTACTGCGACGCATTTAATATCCCGATAGTTACACTCGAAGATATGCCCGGATATTTGCCCGGAGCCGACCAGGAACACGCCGGTGTTATCAGGCATGGTGCTAAAATTTTATATGCATACAGCGAGGCTACAGTTCCAAAAGTGACAGTTATTTTAAGAAAAGCTTATGGTGGAGGTTATATTGCAATGAACTCGCGACATTTACGCGCCGACTTTGTGTTTGCGTGGCCTACTGCCGAAATTGCCGTTATGGGGCCTGAAGGTGCTGCAAATATAGTTTTCCGCAAAGAAATTGCTGAAGCTGAAAATCCCGATGAAATGCGGAAACAAAAAATTCAGGAATACAAGGAAAAATTCGCAAATCCTTATGTGGCAGCTGCTCAGGGTTATATTGATGAGGTTATCGAACCAAAAGATACAAGGGCAAGAATACTTCATGCTTTACAGGTTTCTGAAAATAAGAGTGTTTTTCTTCCTAACAAAAAACATGGAATTCCTCCATTTTAACCAATTAACGAATTTCAAATATGTCTGAAAATAAAGAATTGAAAGAGTTGATTATTCAAGGAGCTGTTTACCAAACTACATATACCAGAAAGTTTGAACAACGCGTAAATTGGGAAGCACCTGATGTGAATATGTTATACTCATTTATACCGGGAACGATCATTGATATTTATGTAAAGCCCAAACAAAAATTAAAAGAAGGTGATGTGATTTTGTTGCTTGAAGCAATGAAAATGCAAAATCAGGTACGAATGCCTTTTGATGGTGAGATCATAAAAGTCAATGTTAAAAAAGATGAGGTAATTCCGAACCGTTATTTAATGGTAGAAATAAAACCAAAGAAATAGCAATCAATTTGCTGAATCATAAAAAACCGTGCAATGTTTTGTGCGGTTTTTTTATTTTTACTGAATAACTTACTTCGGGTGCAAACTAAAAAAATCGTTAAACTGATAATATTGCAGACAGCATTTTTATTCTGCAATATTTATGTTTTTGCCCAAAACGACAATTTGTGCCGAAAATCAACTGAAGGAACAGATTTCTGGTTTGGATTTATGGAAAGCCGGAATTACAACCCAAATCACTTTATTGAAATAACAGTTACTGCCACCGAAACAACAAGTTTTCAAATTAAAACAGGAAATTCGGAAACACCCTTTAACGGAACTTATACTGTTTTTGCAGATAGTTCAGTTCAGGTTGAAATACCCTGGCAAATGATTGAGACAATGGGTTCCGAAGAAATTCAGGATAAAGGAATTCATTTAATTGCCCAAAAACCTGTGAATGTTTATGCCTTGAACTGGGACCAGAATTCGGCGGATGTTGCGGTTATTTATCCAATTGAATCGCTTGGTTATGAATATTTTGCCATGTGTTACAAACCCGATATTGATTTGGCAAACCCATATTCAGGAAATGGCAGGAACAGCGAATTTTTGATTGTTGCATCAGAAGATAACACGTTAGTTGAAATTACTCCTTCGAAAATTACAGATAAATTGCATCCTAAAGACTCAACATTTACGGTGACCTTAAATAAAGGGCAGGTTTATCAGGTGCAGTCGGAAAACGAAGTGGGATCAGATAATTATGGTCAGGGTGATTTAACCGGAAGTCACGTTGTGGCAAACAAGCCAGTTGCCTTTTACTCGGGCGCATTAAGTACAAGGATTCCTTTCGGGCAGTGTTGCTGGGATCATTTATATGAACAAATTCCGCCCGTGCAAACCTGGGGGCGCGAGTATTTTACCGTTCCCTTAAAAACGCGGCAACAAGACAGGTACCGGATTTTGGCTTCCGAAAATAATACTACTGTTCAAATAACCGGGCTTGCACCAATTCATTTAAACAGGGGGCAGTTTGAGGAATTTGTTTTTTTTCAGAATGAACCTAAACGGATTTTTTCGGATAAACCAATTTTGGTAGCACAATTTAGTCAGTCGCGCGATGTTGACCCACTTTTTACCGGTGGAAACGGCGATCCGTTTATGATTATTCTGAGTTCGACCAACCAAAAGAAAAACGATGTAACATTTGTTACCTATGATTCGCCTGAAATACAAACAGACACAACTTATACGGGAATTGAAAAATATTACGTAAACATTATCGCTTTAACAAGTGAGGTTGAAAATATCAGGTTTAACAGTAAATCAATTCAAAATGAATTTGTTGAGTTTCAGGGAACCAACTATTCATACACCCAAAAAGAAGTTGATTTTGGAGTTCATCATATTGAAAATACGAATAAAGATGATGGCTTTCTGGCGTATGTTTACGGTTTTGGCGGAGTTGAATCCTATGGTTACGGCGTGGGCTTCAATCTCGATTTAGTCCTCGATTTGGGCGAAAATATTGAGTTCTTTAAAAACGATACATTATTGCTTTGCGGAGGAGATTCCCTGATTTTGGATGCCGGATCATATTTCGACAATTATTTGTGGAATACAGGCGAAAAAACAAGCAGAATAGTTGTAAGTCGGCCAGGTATGTACTGGGTTAGAACTTCAACCATCGAAGGTTGTGAGTTATTTGATTCTGTTTTTGTTTTTCCCAGCAACCCCAGAACCGATATTGGCGACCGATTTGACGAAGGTTGTTACCCGTATTCTGTTATCCTTAATGGAAATGAGGGATTTGAAAAATATCTCTGGCAAAATGAATTTAACGATACTTTATCAACAAATCAAATAATCAGGGCAGATCACACCGGGGAATTCAGACTAACTGTTTTTGATAAATACAGATGCGCCGCGCGGGATACATTTGGCCTTACGGTTTTTCCTGTCCCGGAAATTGAAATTCAGGGAGACCATCTTATTTGTGGAACCGATTCTGCCGGACTTACATTGTCAATTACAGGTACCGCTGACAGTATCTGGAATTTTGACGGAAATTACAGTTGGTGGGCTGATAAACCGGAAATAACCTTCTCAGAAGAAAATAGAAATTCTGTAAAAGTGAAAACCTTAAATTGGGGTGATTTCAATATATATTACAGGTTGAAAACCATAGATAATTGCGAAACCACTGACACATTTAATATCAGGTTTCACCCCCAGCCAGTTTCTGAATTTGTTTTCGGAGACGATGCAAAATGCGAAGGTTATAGTAAAATACTGGAATTTAAGGGTTCAGCAACAGACAGCGCTTACTTCGACTGGGATCTTGACGGTTGCCAGTTTGTTGATACAATAGATTTACAAAAACATATTTATAATATTTCGGTTGGGGCATTTCTCCAAAGTTCTCCGCAAATTTCCCTGAAAATTAACGATGGAGGTTGTGTAAGTAATACATTTTCAGAAATTCTGAGCGCTAAACCAAACTTTTTGATGAATGCCAGCCAAACCAGAGGTTGCGATTCGTTATCTGTAAATTTTACAAGCAAATTGTTAACTCCTGATATCGTTGATTTTGCATGGACTTTTGACGACTCCGAAGTTGTAAATCAACAAAATCTCACAAGGAACTTTCCGGAAACAGGCTTTTACAAGGTAAATCTTACCATTACAAACCCTGTTACGCAATGTATCAACGGTTTTACAATCGACAGTATGATAATGGTTTTCCCAACACCGGTTGCTCAAATTTCAGCAGATCCGGAATTTTGCTATCCCGATTCTGCATTATTGGTTTACACAAATCATATTGATTCATCGTTTTGTATCTGGGAATTCAATAATAGCCAGTTTTCCGGTTTCGAATATGATTCAATTACAATGATTTTAGATAATCCATTTGAGAATGTAAAACTCACTGTAAATGAATATGGTTGCAGTAGTTTGCCTGTTGAAATGCAACTTAAAAGAAAGCCAAACTTCGATTTTTTTACCCAAAGCGAAGAAGGTTGTCAGCCTTTTACTTTTGAGGTTTTCGCCAAAACCGATGACAATTCAGTTGACTTTACATGGGTGGCCGATAGTTTGCCTTATCCAACCGGTATTTCAAATTTGGTTTCACTGCCTGACACCGGCAAATTCGATATGTCGCTGATTGCATATTCAAATGAAACCGGTTGCCTGGATACATTGATAAAACCTGATTGGATTTGGGTACACAGAAATCCGTATGCAAAATTTGAAGTCGATTATCAGGTTGCACTGATTAACAATGCCGAAATTTCATTTATAAATTATTCCGAAAGGGCGCAGAATTATTTTTGGGATTTTGGCGACAGTTTAACTTCAACTGAGTTCGAACCAAAACATACCTACACTGAATTGGGAGATTACAATGTAAATCTGTTGGCCGAATCGGTTTATGGTTGCACCGATACTTTCGGAATGGTGATAAAAATTATCCCCTCGTCGGTTTACTCACCAAATGCATTCCGCCCTGATAGCAACATTCCCGAAAACCGAACATTTATGCCGGTTGGCGCCGGTGTCGATGATTCGCGTTTTAACCTGAAAATTTTCAATCGTTGGGGCGAACAGGTTTTTGAGTCACATTCAGTATTAAATACCTGGAACGGAACTGGTAAAAACGGAGAAATTGCGCCGGTCGGGAATTACGTTTGGGTAGCTAAATATTTTGATATACAAGGTTTCGAACACAATGAAAAGGGACAGGTTTTACTGATCCGGTAGAATTTTGAAGAGTTAAATTTTGAATTAAAATAATGAAAGAAACCATCAGAACATTTATTGCCATAAAAATTAAGGCTGAGAAAAAATTGCTCGATTTGATTGGAGATTTTAAAAAGTCTTTTGCCGGAGAAGAAATCCGTTGGGTAAATATTGATAATCTGCACATAACGCTTCGTTTTCTTGGTGAAACCAGTCAAATTCGGGCGGTTGAAATAGTAAAAATGCTTGAACTGATTTCTACAAAATTCCAACCTTTTCAATTTAAACTGAAAGGTGTTTCGGTTTTTAAAAGAAGTTCCAGACCACAGGTACTTTTGGTGCAAATTGAAAATGACCCGGTATTGAAACAACTGGCTTTAGAAATTGATGAAATGATTAAACCTCTTGGTTTCAGACCGGTGGAAAGCATATTTAAACCACATTTAACATTAGCCCGAATTAAATATATTCAGAACAAGGGTGAATTTAATTCATTTGTAAACAGGTTTGGCAGTTCCGAAATTCAGACGGTTACAGTTTCAGAAATTATATTTTACCAGAGCATTTTAGGTACTGACGGACCAACTTACAAAGCGATAAAAATTGTAAATCTTAATTAAATGGATACTATTGCAAAAACACCGCAACCACCGTATTACGCGGTAATTTTTACTTCAACCAGAACAAATATTGAAAATGGTTATGAGGAAATGGCAACAGAAATGGAAAAGCTTGTGAAAGTTCAGCCTGGTTTTTTGGGTTTCGAATCGGCGAGGGAAAACATTGGAATTACAATCTCCTACTGGAAGGATATGGAATCAATAAAAAACTGGCGGGAAAACGCTGCCCACGAGAAAGCACGCGAAAATGGCAGGAAAATGTGGTATGAAAGTTTTAAGGTTCGGATTGCAAAAGTTGAGCGCGATTATGGTTTTGAAAAATGAGGGATTATTTCCCCTTTGCTTTCATACTGACCATAATTGTGTAAATCATTATTTTGAAATCAATGTATAACGAAATGTTTTTCAGATACATCATATCATATGGCAATCTTTCCAGCATTTCGTCAACATCTGATGCGTAACCATAACGAACTTGTCCCCAGGAAGTTATTCCTGGACGAAGTTTGTGAAGGTGTGTATAATGCGGAGCCTTTTTTACAATCTGGTCGATATAATACTGCCGTTCAGGGCGTGGCCCAACCAACGACATATCGCCAATAATCACATTATAAAATTGCGGAATTTCATCGAGGTGCGTTTTTCGCATAAACCTGCCAATTTTGGTTATTCGCTCATCATTTACTGATGAAAGGGCAGGGGTACCGTTTTCTGCTCCACTGTACATACTTCTCAATTTGTAAATATTAAACGGTTTTCCAAATCTACCCACGCGTTCCTGTTTGTATAAAACCGGACCTTTCGAAGTTGTTTTTATAATTATGGCCAGTGCAATAAATACCGGAAATAATATTATTGATGCAATAAGTGAAAGAAAAACATCCAAAAGCCGTTTTGTGTTTTCCTGCCAACCGGGCATTAAACCGTTTGATATTTTTATCAGCGGGCTACCATAAATTGTGTTTGTTTTTACCATTCCCGAAAGAAAGTCATATAAATCAGGAATTCCCCAAATGGTCACCTGCCGGTTTTCAATTATGGTAAGTATTTCGCTTAACCGCTTGTGTTCAACAGTTTCAATAGCAATTATAACTTCTTCTATTTTGTTGTTTTTTATTACATCCAGCAATTCCGAAAAATCTCCGAGTTTTGGAATATAATTGCTCAGTAAAGCGTCGTTATTGTTTTCGAGCCCAACAAACCCAACAAATTTATTTCCTGCCGGATATTTTTGACTGTTCATATCATTAAAAACATTCAAAGCTTTTTCGTTACTCCCGATAATGAGCGTATTGAAACCAATTTTCCGTTTATGGATTTTATGGATGGTTTGAGTTGTAATTATTAACCTGAAAAAATAGGTTATCAGAAAATGCAATAAAAACAACGTGAAAAAAAGCTGGTAATAGTTTTTGTATGAATTAATAAAGTCATCAAGAATTAATGTGAAAAATATTACCACAACACCAGCAAGTGTGGTCGTAAATGTTTGGCCTAATTCAATTAAACGCGAACGGCGAAAAATATTTTTATAAAAACCTGTAATGTAATAAATGGTAATCCAGAAAATGGGTATAAAAACAAGCCCAAGAAAAAACCGGGTATTGAATTCAACAGGAATATCGATCCCAAAACGCTGGGGTTCAATAATGGTTTTACGGTAAACAAAAAATACGACCCAACTAATTGCGGCAGCTAAAATATCGAAAAACAAGTATTTAACAACTTGTAAAGGTCTATTCATACTTTAAAAGTTAAGTTCAGTTCAATGAAGTAAAGTTGTTAACATGAACGGTTTCGGATAAAAAATATTGCGCCAAAAGTAATTTAGATTGATTATTTATTGGGCAAAAAACTGGGTAATTTTTTTGTTGATTTTTTGTACCAGATTCATCGCAATTAAAAAGTCTTCAATACAACTTTTTTTCTTTGCCTTGTTTTGAATTGTATCGATAAAATAATCAAATTCGTTGCTGTTTGAATATGCCGATAAGTCGATTGGATTGTTGTTACAAATTGAAGTGTCACGCGTAAAGTTCATATTAATAAATTGGTTTCGCGAAAAAACCCTTATTTTAAACTCTTCAAGTGATTCAAGTGATCCATAACTTATATTAACCACCGAAGCGTCTCCAAATTCGAGCCTCACATTTGTAAAGTCCGATTTGTTTGTGTTTGAATTAAAAGTTACAGCACCTACTTTTTTAGGGCTGATTCCTGTTAATTCAATCAACATTAAAATTATCGGATAAAGAAGGTTTTCGTCAGTTTTCATTTTGGTAAAATCCAAAATATCGATATAAACCGGCGATAAAATATTGTTGTTTAACCACTGAATTGCCGGTTTAAAAAATAACGGGTTGCTCACCTGCACCACCGAACCCGATTCGTTTGTAAGTTTAACAATTTGTGTGCATTCGTCGATTGTCAGGTCCAAATAACCCGCCATAAATACATGTTTCGATTTTTTGACGATCTCTGTAAGCACTTTGAACGGCATCAACGACGAATTATCCATTATTATTACATCTGCCCTTTCAATCAACTCAACCCGGTTGAATTCAGGTATCGAAAAATGAAAACTGTTCATTTTGGAAGTGACACCAACCGATGCTTTCCCAATTACATTTATATTTTTGTTTTCTCTGAAACTTTTAACAAAAGGTTCAAGGATCTCTGTGTTTCCGATCAATCCAACGTTTAGCATAACATGCTTCTTTTATGGTAATTGCACAAATATAGAAATCGGTATCGTTCCTATTGTTTATCAGCCTTATATTTTATCAACGTTTATTGTTAATATTGAATCAGGAATTGAACTGAAAAAATGATTTTTGGGTTAATTTTGCACAATATTATTGAAGAATGGGTATGATTGAAAATCCCCGCCACCAGGGGATGCGTAAAAGACTGGTGGAAGGTTTAAAAATAAAAGGAATCAGAAACGAAAAAGTGCTGGATGCCATTGGGAAAGTTCCGCGGCATTTATTTATGGAGAGCACATTTCTTCAGTTTGCCTATAAAGATCAGGCATTCCCGATTGGAGCCGGGCAAACAATTTCACAGCCTTTTACTGTTGCTGTTCAAACCCAATTGTTGCAGGTAGAAAAGGGAGAAAAGGTTTTGGAAGTTGGAACCGGCTCAGGTTATCAGGCAGCAGTTTTACTTGAAATGGGCGCAAAAGTTTTTACTATCGAACGGCAAAAGGAGCTTTATACAAAAGTTCATAAATTTCTCCCTGAAATCGGATATAATCCTGCCTGTTTTTTTGGCGATGGATACAAAGGCCTTCCCAACTTTGCTCCTTTCGATAAAATAATTGTTACTGCCGGAGCTACCTATATTCCTGAAGACCTTAAACTGCAACTTGCCGTTAATGGCCGGATGGTAATTCCGGTAGGCAACGAACAACGTCAGGAAATGAATGTTATAATCCGGGTTTCCGAAGATGAATTCAAAAGCGAAAAACATGGCGATTTTGTATTTGTTCCGTTACTTAAAGGGACAGTAAATTTCTGATTATGATTAAAGTAGAAAAGTTTGTGGTTAATCCGCTGGGCGAAAATAGTTATATTGTTTCTGACGAAACCGGCGAATGTATTTTTGTCGATCCCGGTTTTTTTTATGAAGAAGAGCATGAGGAAGTTCGGGAATACCTAAAAATAAACAATCTTACTCCTGTAAAAATTACAAATACACATTGTCATTTTGATCATATAATGGGAGTTGAATTTGTTCGGAATGAATTTAATATTCCATTTTTTGCTCATCACGAAGATGCTTTTTGGGTTGAAAAAGCAATTGATCAGGGTAAAATGTTTGGTTTCGATATGGAACCAGTTGCATCGGCCGATGCTTTTTTTACAGAAAATGAATTTGTTGAATTTGGAAATACAAAACTGAAAATTATCCATGTTCCGGGTCATTCTCCCGGCCATGTAGTTTTTTACAGCGAATCTGATAAAAAACTTATTGCCGGAGATGTGCTGTTTTATGGAAGTATCGGTCGGACTGATTTGCCGGGAGGAGATTACAATACATTGATTTCGAACATTAAAAACAAACTGTTTCACCTGCCCGACGAAACTGTTGTTTATTGCGGCCACGGTCCCGAAACAACAATTGGATTTGAAAAAAGGACAAATCCGTTTTTGACTTAAATAATAATTCTAAATATAATAACTTATTGGAGTGTGGTTTAAAATCATTTTTTCGATAAAGTTGGTTTTTTAACATTGCAAATAATTTCAAAAACAAAATATAACTATGTCTCACGATAAATTTGTTAATCGTCATTTAGGTCCGCGGGCCGGTGAAATAAAGGAAATGCTTGAGTTTGTAGGTGCTTCTTCAATGGAAGAATTAATTTCACAAACAGTTCCGTCGAATATAAGGTTAAAGGAACCTCTGAAAATGAAAGAAGGTTTAACAGAACGTCAGTATTTCAGGGAAATATTAAAGCTGGCTTCCAAAAACAAGGTTTTCAATACTTATATCGGAATGGGTTATTATGACACAATAACTCCGGCGGTAATTTTACGCAACGTTCTCGAAAATCCTGCATGGTACACATCCTACACTCCTTATCAGGCTGAAATTTCGCAGGGCAGGCTCGAAGCGCTTTTGAATTTTCAGACTATGGTTTGTGAACTCACAGGAATGGAAATTGCAAATGCCTCCCTGCTTGATGAAGCTACTGCTGCCGGCGAAGCTATGATAATGATGATGAACCTGCGTTCGCGCCAAATGGTGAAGGACAATGTAAACACAGTTTTGGTTGACGATAAAATGTGGCCGCAAACCCACGATGTGTTAATCACACGTGCACAACCGCTTGGTATTGAATTGAAAATCCTGCCAAAAGATAAATTCGAATTTAGTGACGATGTTTTTGGTGTTCTTGTGCAATATCCAAATTCCGATGGCGAAATTATTGATTACGCTGAGTTGGTCAAAGCTGCTCACGAAAAAGAGATAAAAGTTGCAGTTGCAGCAGACTTATTGTCTTTGGCAATTTTAACACCTCCGGGCGAGTGGGGCGCCGATATTGTATTTGGCAGCAGCCAGCGTTTTGGTGTGCCAATGGGTTATGGTGGTCCGCATGCAGCTTTTTTTACCGCCCGCGACGAATATAAACGTTCGATGCCCGGAAGGATTATCGGGGTTACAAAAGACATTCACGGAAACCGTGCTTTGCGCATGGCACTTCAAACCCGCGAGCAACATATCAAACGCGAAAAAGCAACTTCAAATATATGCACTGCGCAGGCACTTTTGGCAAATATGGCAGGTTTTTTCGGCGTTTATCATGGTCCCGAAGGAATTAAAATGATTGCCGAAAGAATACACAGTATTGCAGCTTTTCTTTCCGTAGAAATTGAAAAACTTGGTTATAAACAATTGAATAAGAATTATTTTGATACCATAAGGTTTGCTCTGCCAAAACATGTGAAACACGAGGATATTGAATGGCTTTCGCTTGAACTTGAAATGAATTTCAGGTATTTCGAAAATGGCGAAGTGGGCATCAGTATTGATGAAACTACCAACCGCGAAGACATGGGATGGATACTTGAGGTTTTTGCAAAAGCTGCAAACAAACGCTGGCAGGTTATTCATGAATATCCCGAAAACGCTCCAATTGACAGTAAGTTTGCACGTACTTCGGAATTTATGACCCAGGAGGTTTTTAACAAATACCGTTCTGAAACCGAAATGGTAAGATACCTGAAATGGCTGGAGCAGAAAGATATTTCACTAACACATTCAATGATTTCGTTGGGTTCATGTACAATGAAATTAAATGCGGCTACTGAAATGCTGCCCTTGAGTTGGATTGAGTTTAACGGAATCCATCCGTTTGTACCTAAAAATCAGGCACGTGGTTATCATGAAATGATGGAAGAATTGCGCCGCGATTTAGCCGAAATTACCGGAATGGCAGATGTAAGTTTAATGCCTAATTCGGGTGCAGCGGGTGAATATGCTGGTTTAATGGTTATCCGCAAATATCATTTGAGCCGTGGCGATAATCAGCGTGATGTGGTTTTAATTCCTTCGTCAGCCCATGGAACAAACCCTGCAAGTGCGATAAGTGCAGGCATGAAGGTAGTTGTGGTTAGTTGCGATGAAAATGGAAATATCAGTTTAGATGATTTACGCAAAAAAGCTGAGCAATACAAAGATAATTTGTCTTCTTTTATGGTTACTTATCCATCAACTCATGGTGTTTTTGAGTCGGCAATTGTTGAAATGTGCGACATAATTCATAAAAATGGTGGTCAGGTTTATATGGATGGCGCCAACATGAATGCACAGGTTGGGTTAACAAATCCGGGGATTATTGGTGCCGATGTTTGTCACCTGAATTTACACAAAACATTTGCTATTCCGCATGGTGGCGGTGGTCCGGGTGTTGGACCTATTTGTGTTGCAAGTCATTTAATCGGATTTTTACCTTCACATTCAATAATGAACAACGGACATGTTGGTATAAACGCCGTGTCTGCAGCACCATGGGGAAGTGCATCAGTATTGCCAATCACTTACGGATATATAAAAATGATGGGCGCCGGTGGGTTAACAGAGGCAACAAAAGTTGCAATTTTAAATGCAAATTACATTGCGAAAGCGCTTGAAAATAACTACGGAATTCTTTACAAAGGAGAAAATGGACGCGTTGCCCATGAACTAATTTTAGAATGCCGCCATTTGAAATCCACTTCCGGAATCACAGAGGAAGATATCGCCAAACGTTTGATGGATTACGGTTTTCATGCACCCACATTGTCTTTCCCTGTTCATGGTACATTAATGATTGAGCCCACCGAAAGTGAATCAAAACAGGAAATTGACCGTTTTATTGATGCGCTTAATAACATTTACAAGGAAATTAAAGAAATTGAAAGCGGCGTTGCCGACAAAACCGATAATGTGCTGAAAAATGCGCCGCACACCGCCCAAAAAGTTGTATCCGATAATTGGAATTACAGCTATTCCAGGGAAAAAGCTGCCTATCCGTTAAGTTGGATCCGCGATAATAAATATTGGGTTTCGGTTGGTCGTGTTGACAATGCATGGGGCGATAGAAATTTAATTTGTACCTGCGGCTCTCCTGAAGAATACGAGTCATTTTCAAATTGAAAATATTATAAAATGATTGTTTTTCCGAATGCTAAAATAAATATCGGATTGAATGTGGTTTCCAAGCGGGAAGATGGATTTCATAACCTGGAAACCATATTCTATCCGGTAAAACTGTCTGATGCACTTGAATTTGCTGAGGCTGATGAAACATGTCTGACAAATTCAGGAATCCAGATTGAAAGTGATCAAAAAGACAATCTGATCATAAAAGCTTATGGCCTTTTAAAAGCTAATTTCAACTTACCAAATCTGAAATTTCATTTACACAAAATTATACCTTTTGGTGCAGGATTAGGCGGCGGTTCATCAGATGCAGCTTTTACTTTAAAAATGCTGAATGAATATTTTAGTCTTGGGTTGACAACTGAGGAATTGGAAAATTATGCAGGGCAAATAGGTGCCGATTGCCCGTTTTTTATTCGGAATAAACCAACTTTTGCAACCGGGATTGGCAATAAATTTCATAATATAGAACTTAATCTTTCTGATTACGAGATTATTATATTAAAACCCAATATTTCGGTAAGCACTCCTGAAGCGTATAAAAATGTAATTCCCCGGAATCCAAAATACCGGCTAACTGAAATAGTTAAAACACCAATTGACAATTGGAAAAACCTGATTGTAAACGATTTCGAAAAAAGTATTTACTCAAAATACCCTCAAATTGCCGAATTAAAACAATTACTTTATAGTTTAGGTGCCAGCTATGCTTCAATGTCGGGCAGTGGTTCTGCAGTATTCGGAATTTTTCGCCATTTGCCGACAGAATTGAAAAATAAGATACCAGAAGGTGTTTTACTTTACCGTTAGATTCTCGCCGTTTACCGATGTTTAGGTTTCATTAACAAGATTTCACTGATTTTTGTGATTTTTCCGTGTAACCTTTGTACAAGTTTAGAGTCTATTAAGACGAAAACAAACAAAGAAACAGAAATGGTTAAAACAGAAAATATGAAAACTACAATGAAACAATTAGCAGCAGGAACATTTATTGCACTTATTTTATTAGTTGGAAATGTAAAAGCTGAAGGAACAGAAGTAAAAGCCTCAGGCCATGAGAGCATTGAAACATCGCTACAGTTGGAAAACTGGATGACAAATGAAGCGATATGGAACACAAACACCGCTAATGATGCAGTGTTTGTTCAGGAAACGGAAACAAAACTTGATCTTGAAAATTGGATGACAAATTCTGATATATGGAATTCTTCTTACAAATATTTAGAGGAATCAGAAACAGGAATGTCTCTTGAAAGCTGGATGATGAATGAAAAAATCTGGGATTTGAATTCAATGGACAGTGAATCGGAATTGTTGGTTGAAAACTGGATGACTGACAAAAATATTTGGAGATAGTTAGGAGATTAGTTTATACGCGATTAGTTTAGTTAGATTTTTAAGGGGTTGTCCGTCGGTTGACGGACAGCCTCTTTTTTTTATTCCATGTTTTAGTTAAGCTGATTTTAATAAATTATATTTGATTTCTAACTTTCGGGAAAATCACGTGGGGAAACAAATTCGATATATTATATCTCTTTTTTTTGCAATGTGTTACGGCGCTGCATTTTCTCAGGACGTTTCATTTTCACAGTTTTTCGCCAACCCGTTACACCTTAATCCTGCTTTTTCGGGTTCAGCAGGTATTCCCCGGATTGCATTACAATACCGCAACCAGTGGCATGGGTTTAACAATGCTTTTACAACCTACAGCGCAGCTTTTGATATTCCGGTTGAAAAGTTGCAGGGAGGAATTGGTGCCTATGTTTTAAATGATGCACAAGCTGACGGGATTTTAAACACATTACAGGTAAATTTTTCATATTCTGTATTTGTTCGTCTTAGCGAAAATTATCGGTTACACGGAGGTTTTCAGGTTGGATTTAATCAAAATTCGCTAAACACAGGCAGGTTGGTTTTTGCTGACAATCTTGATCCAAATCATGGAAATCACGGTACTTCAGCTGAATTGGCAACACTTGCGGATCCGAATTATGGTTTTGTGGATTTTTCAACAGGAGTTTTAATGTATGGCAAACGATTGTTTTATGGTATTGCTGTTCATCATTTAACAGAGCCAAATCAGTCGTTTTATATTGGCAGTGAAGATGTTGCCAAACTCAGCAGAAAATACTCAGCGCATTTTGGTGCACGGATACCTGTTTATTTGTTTGGTCACAACCGCAAGAAATTTGATATTTCGCCACAGGTAATTGCACAACAGCAGGGTCAGTTCCAACAGTTTAATTATGGCATTTTTGCAACGAAACGGGGATTAACTGCTGGGGCCTGGTTTCGTCAGAATTTTGGTTTGAGATATGATGCTGTAATTATTGTGGTTGGGTTTATGAAAAAAAGCTGGCAATTTAACTACAGTTACGATTTTACGGTTTCCGGATTACGTGCTGATTCAGGCGGAACAAGTGAGGTTTCGCTGACATTCCTGCTTAACAAAGCTGATAAAAATAAAGTATTACCATTTTTTAATCGGTATGAAGAAGAGTTTGGGGTAAGGTAATTT
>DAOPKR010000075.1:0-20907 GCA_035391305.1 Draconibacterium sp. | reverse complement strand
AACTTGGCATTTACGGCGCATATAATATCATTAAACGGTATTGTAATTAGAAAAGCGGAACTGAAGTAAAATTACAGGTTTTGATGATGTCCGCCAGCGAAAAAAACGCTGCTGCTGCTGCTGCGCTATTTTATAACAGTGTTAGAATAATTTTTGACACCAATAACGACATTGCCTGAATCTATTGATTTACATCAATCACAAATTAATCATCGCCTTTATCGCCCCATCTTTGTAGGCTTCAACAATTTCGAAAGCCATGGGCGTTTCTTCGAGAGGAAAATGATGGGTAACCATTTTTTCAATATCAATTTTACCCGAAACAACAAGTTCAATTGCTTCTTCAAAACAATGATTTTGGCGGCGGACATTGATAACTGTCAACTCTTTGCGGCGCATTAAATCCATATCGAAAGTATATTTTGCATCAGGTGGAATTCCTACCAAAACCAGTTTACCGCCGGGTTTCAGAATTTTTACTGCATTTGTTACTGCATCCTGTTTGCCACTTGCTTCAAAAACAACATCAAGCAGCAGTTCGTGCTGATTTTTTACAGCGTTTTCCACGTTTTCAGTTTCAGGATTTATCAGAAATCCGGCACCTATTTCCTTTGCCTTTTTTAAGCGATATTCCAAAGGTTCAATCACTGTAATATCAGCAATACCATCGGCAAGTAATTTAAACAATACGCTTAACCCGATTGGTCCGGCACCAAAAATTCCTGCCGTAGTTTTTTTATTCTGAATTTGGGCAAGTTTAACTGTATAAACCCCAATTGTTAATGGCTCTATTAATGCAGCCTGAACCGCATTCATTTTTCCGGTAACCGGGAAACAGGTAAACGAGGGCATTACAATATAATCAGCAAGGCAACCATCCAACTGACCGGGGCAACCTAAAAACCTGTTATTACGGCAGGTGTGCGGACGGCCTGCGAGGCACTGATCGCAGTGGCCACAGTGAACTGAGGGATCAACAACTACAAGGTCTCCAACTTTAACATTTGTTACTTTGTCGCCGGCTTTTTCAATAATTCCTGAGCACTCGTGTCCAACCGGAAAAGGATATTGAACAACCTGGGTCCCAATTTTCCCTTCGGCATAATAATGAATGTCGGAACCACAAACCCCAATAGTTGACGTTTTAATAATTACTTCGTCGGGACCAACAGTTAACGGATTTGGAATTTCCGTCATGGCCATTTTTTTTATTCCTGTTAATACAACCTGTCTCATTATTTTAATATTTTTTCAGAACTAAAATATTTCAAAGCTAGCACAAACAGATTCATCCATAATCCTGCGGTGTCATGTATGTTTTATATAGTGGAGAATTATTTTTATCAGAAAAAGCATAAAAAAAAACTTGTTAATAAACCAACATTTCATTGCTAAATATCAATCTGTTAATCGATTTTTTAAAAAGTTTTTTTAACAATCATTAATATTTTTTTAAGATTCTTTTACAATTCATTTGATTTTATACTATATTCGTCAAGCAAAAATTTAACGTAGAATTAAAGATTATTTATTATTGTTACCTTTTCTCTATTAGACCAAGGTTTTCTGTCTAACTAAACTAAACTATGAACAATCGGGTTATCAGATTAAATGATAACCCTTTTTTTATGCTCTTTTTTTAAGGTTATGCTGAAAACGCAAATAGAATAAAATTCCGGCAGCTCCCAATCCTGCCAGGTATCCGAACCAAATTCCCTGCGGCCCAATCATCAGTTTAAATGAAAGAATATAACTTGTTGGAATACCAATAAGAAGATAGGCAAAAAAAGCAATAAACATTGGTAATTTCACATCGGCCATTCCGCGCAGGGTACTTAACATTACGACCTGCAGCCCATCGAAAACCTGGAAAATGGCAGCAATAATCAACAAATTCGATGCGATTTTAATTACCTCAGGATCGACAGTAAAGAGATAAGGCAAAACACTTCGGGCTAAAATGAACAAAACGCCCATGGATGACATAAAAGCCAGAACGAGATGCGTTGAAGCAAAAGCCGCTCTTTTTAACGATTTGAAATCATTTACGCCCATTTGATGGCTTACCCTTATTGTATTTGCCTGGGAAATACCAAGTGAAATCATATATGTAAAAGAAGCCAGTCCAATTGCAACCTGATGGGCAGCCAATTGTACTTCTCCCAGCCATCCCATCATAATTGCACCTATACTAAAGGCAATTCCCTCAACAATAATTTGAAATGCAATTGGAATCCCGATTTTTAAGAGTGAAACAATTTTTTGCTTGTTGAAAACCTTGTGGTGCGCCTGTACAAAATATGTTTTTATTGAAGGAGTTTTTACGATATACATAAAGAACAAAACCGGCATTGCAACCCTCGAAATCAAAGTTCCAAAACCTGCACCATTCAGACCTAACTCAGGAAAACCGAACTTTCCGTAAATTAACAAGTAATTAAAAATCACATTTATTGCATTGGCAGTTATGGTTATGTGCATAGCCACTTTTGTGTTGCCAATTCCTTCAAGAATTTGTTTAAAAGAAAAAAACAACATGAAAGGTATATATGAAACACAAAGCAACAGGTAATAGGGTTGGGCAAGTTGGGTTACCACTTCAGTTTGCCCCATAAAAGGCAACAAAAAATAGACGCCTGCCATAATAAAACACAAAACAAAGGCCGCTGCAAGGTGCGTGAAAATTCCATTTTTTAGCCAAACAGCCACTTCAGAAAATTTTCCTCCGCTAAATGCGCTTCCAATTAAGGGTGTAATTCCAAAGGTAATTCCCATACCAAAAAACATCCCAATCATGAAAACGCTGTTGGCAAATGAAGCAGCTGCCAGTTCTGATGTACCAACATGACCAACCATCATGTTATCAATCAGCGACACCGACACCTGTCCAATCTGCGAAATCACAACAGGCAGGGCTAAATGCAGGTTCCTTTTATAAAAGGGTATGTAATCGGCCAATTTCACGCCGCCAAAGATAGGCTTTTACCTCACAAAGAAAACCAATAACTGAATTTTACCATAAAAGCGTTCTGTGCTTTAACATTCGTTATGTTTTTAAAACTTTTGGTGATAGACGAATTATACTGATTTTCATAATTTGAACTTGTGTTTGTCCATACAAAATAAAAAGTCGATCCTGTTTTATATTCCCATCTCAATACAAAGTTCGACCTGAACTCCTGAAAATTAAAATCGGGGTTCTCATCTTTAAAGTCAAGCAATTCGTTTCCGTTTTCATCAACAAGTTTATCTCCTGAAACAACAAGCGGTGTGTATCTTTCATTCAGGTTTTTTGAATCTGAAACATTTACTTTTCTGAATGAATCATATTTACCTATTGATGCATACGGACTTCCGTAATATTGTAACGAAAGTTCGGGCGTTATGAAATATTCAACACGCAGAGTTGTGAATAAAGTTTCCCTGGCAATTTTCCCGACTACATATTCCTGTTTTTCGTTAACAGTTTTTTGTTTTACGTATTGGCTGTTATTCACTTCGCCGGTAAAACCAGTGTATGATGAAACAGTTATGTTATTGTTGATGAGCCAGAACAAACTAAAATCATATCTGTTTTTCCAGGAAATTTTATCATCATATTTTGTAAAATCGAATAAGGTTGCCAATATCAAATCTTTGCTGCTGTTTGTCTGGAAAATAAAACCTGTGCTTGTGTTTCCGTCAATCCTTAGCGATGGACCTCCCCGCAACTGCCGTGTATCAATTTCGTTTGAGGTTCTGTCAACCGACAGTTTAATCAGCCAATAATTTTTAAAAGTAAATTTTGCTTCCGAATCAAATCTGTCCAGGGTGTTTTCGCCGCCATAACTCCAGTAATGATGCTGATCGAAAGCAAAATAATATTTGAGTAGAATTCCTTTGGGTTTATTCACGTTATACAATAAATGGGTTTCTTCCCTTATATAATCAGCCTGGCGCATATATCCCACATCGTTTAAATCAACACCGGGCGATCTCCAGTCAAAATTACCGGTAATCCTCAATTTTCCACTCCGCTTGCCACCGCTGATTTCGCCACCCCATCCCTTTAACGAAGTGAGCCCGGAGTTATATTCCAGGTGTTCGGCATCTTCCCGCTGAAAAAGGTGTTGTGATGATCTTTGCAACCTTGAAATCGCCATTTCGCTACCGTCAATTTTCGAATAAAAACTTTTTGTATTGATAAAATATTTCCGGTTTAACCAATTGTGCTCAAAATCAACTCCTCCAACAAGTGATTTATCAGCAAGAAATTGAAGTTGTTCGTCTTTAATATTCCTGACTGTTGAAGTTGCGATTCCGCCCAATGTTGTATTTCCTTTATTCCAATCCTGTTTAACACGTCCAATAAAATAATTTGTAAATGGTTCAACAGATTCTCTTGTTTTACCAATATCCGAGGAAATTGTTGCCTGCTCTTTTGAAGTCATACTGTTTACAACCCCCAAAGACAAACCCTTTTTATTTTTACCGGTCAGTTTCAATGCATTAATAATTGAAGTATTGTCAGGGATTGATATGCTTTCATTTTCTTCCAGTTCAGGGTAATAGCTGGGTGCATGACCGATTCGGCGCGAATAGTATAACATATCCTGATCTGCATTATATTCAAGAATACTTTTCCCTTCAAGAAAAAATGGCCGTTTTTCATCATAGAAAACTTCATATGAGGTTAAATTCAGAATAGAAGGATCTGCTTCAACCTGACCAAAGTCGGGATTAACAGTATAATCGAGGGTAAAGTCGGATGTAATCCCAATCTTTCCATCAACTCCACTACCAAAGATTTCATTGCTTTCTGAATCGGTAATGTATTTTCCCTTTACATAAGGCATTACCTCAAAATTTCTTTTATACGGAATGTCTTTAATTCCTCTCAATTCACCAAAAATATAAACCATTGCAGGTGCGTCAACGGGTATAAGTTTCCACTGCGATTCTTCCTGAAACCGGTGAATCCAACGCCAGATATGCATTCCCCAAATATGTTCATCCTCTTTTGAGAACCTGATTTGCGTAAAAGGTACCCTCATTTCGGCATACCAGGCAGAATCGCCAACGGTAGTTTTTCCGTCCCACACGGCATTCCATTCGAAATCCCAACCATATTCTCCCATGTGCATCAGGTCAACTTTTTGGCCTGCAGCGGTCAGGTTAAACTCAAATGCTGTTTGTTTATCGTGGTATGAATCCAGTGCAATTCCTGCCATATCCCCGTTATTTTCATCTCTTCTGCCTAAAATTGGGCTCATTTTTTCAGGTTCATCGTCGTGGCAGATTATAGCAAAATAGAGGTATTTGTCATCATAAAGAATTTTTATTTCGGTTTGCTGCGAAGGTTGCGCAGCCTGATGCGGCTGTTGCTGCACAAAATTACCATCCCACGTACCTGTTTTTTGCCAGCATTCATCGTCGAGCTTACCATCAATTTTAGGTTTTGTTTCTGTTCTTGCTGCATAGTAAACCCGTTTTATACTGGCCATTTCGTTAACAAGTGAATCATCGGAAAGGGTGTAGTTCAGATTTTGCGATTGAGCTGAGAGTACTGTTAAACACAGGATAAACAGCGAAAGGAGAATACGTTTCATAAGTTGGTTTAATGAGAAAAACAAAAATATTCTTTTTGTCAGGAATAAAAAATTTAGTTCTTATTATTTTGAAATTTTTGACCCATTGTTTTCCATGTTCAAAAAGGCAGGTTATGAATTTGTGCCTACTTCAGGCTTTTTGTAAATATTAACGAACTAAAATTTGCTTGTTTAACATGTACAAGTAATTTCGATTTTTGAAATATCGAAATAAACAATTTAATGAAATTACAGTTAATTGTTACTAAATTTAAACTTGTTCCAAATCATATTGTTTTATCACGTATATGACTAAAATAAAAAAGATTCTGATCGCCAACCGTGGCGAGATTGCAATCCGCATCATGCGGACTTGCCGTGAGATGAATATTGAAACAGTTGCAGTTTATTCCGAAGCCGACAGGACCTCTTTACATGTCAGATATGCCCATGAAGCATATTTAATAGGGAAAGCACCGTCGAGTGAAAGTTACCTGAACATTGAAAAAATTATAGAGGTGACAAAAAAATGCGGGGCCGATGCCATTCATCCCGGCTACGGTTTTTTGTCTGAAAATGCAACATTTGCAAGAAGATGCAATGAAGAAGGTATTATTTTTATAGGTCCTTCTCCTGAAGTAATTGTTCAAATGGGCGATAAAATAATGGCCCGCGAAGCAATGACAAAAGCCGGGATTCCGGTTGTTCCGGGCACACCCAACAGTATTTCTGACGAAAACGAAGTTTTAAATATTATCAGGGATATACAACTTCCGATAATGATAAAAGCAGCTGCCGGTGGTGGCGGAAAAGGGATGCGACTGGTTAAAAAAGAATCAGAAATTGTTTCTGCAGTGCGCGCAGCCCGTTCAGAAGCGCTATCTTCATTTGGCGATGATTCTGTATATATCGAAAAATACATTACTTCGCCGCATCACATCGAATATCAAATTCTTGCCGATCAACATGGAAATGTAATTCATCTTTTTGAACGCGAATGTTCTATCCAAAGACGCCATCAGAAAATGATAGAGGAAACACCCTCACCATTGTTGACTCCTGAATTGCGGAAAAAAATGGGGCAATCTGCTGTAGATGCTGCCAAAGCAGTAAATTATACAGGTGCCGGAACCATCGAGTTTTTGGTTGACAATAACCTGAATTACTATTTCCTTGAAATGAATACCCGCCTCCAGGTTGAGCACCCGATTACCGAGCGGGTTACCGGGGTTGATTTGGTAAAACAACAGATTAAAATTGCAGAAGGAAATATTCTTGAATTCAAACAGGAAGATTTATACCAAAGAGGACATTCAATAGAATGCCGTATTTATGCTGAAGACCCTGACAACAATTTTATGCCCAGTCCCGGTAAAATTTACAAAATATCAGAACCGCTTGGTTTGGGAGTACGCACGGACGGATATGTTTATGAAGGTTATGAAATCCCGATTTATTATGACCCGATGATTTCAAAATTGATAGTTTGGGGTAAAAACCGCGATGAAGCTATAAACAGAATGAGAAGGGCTTTGTATGAATATAAAATTACCGGTATAAAAACTTCAATAAAATATCTCGAACGGATTATGGGTAACCCAAATTTTATTGAAGGCAACTACGATACCCATTTCATAGAAAACAACCAGGACCAGTTAATGGAAAATGCCAACTGTGATGAGTGCAGCGACATGGTAATTATTGCTGCATTTATTGATTATCTGCAAAAAATAAGCTCAACGCAGGAATCTGTCAAAGATTTTGCATTGCCGCAAAGCCGTTGGAAAAACATACCATACATCAATCATTTTTAAAAAACAAATAATGGCTATTGAAATAAAAGTAGGGGACAGAATTGCCTGGGTTGACCTGCGCGGACAGGATGGAAATCTGCTTGAAATAGAAGTAGATGGAAAAATCCTTAAAGTAGATGTAATGCACACAGCTGACGGAACTTTTTCAATTCTCGAAGGCGGGCATTCCTACAATATTGAACTTGTTCCCCGCAATCAACCCAAAAAATATACTGCATATACACTTTACCAGGAATTTGAAGTTGAAATTATTGATGCTGAGGCCAGATACCTGCTCGATCGCGGATCAAACGCATTTGCATCAGCCGACAAAAAAATCTCATCTCCCATGCCGGGCAAGGTGGTCAAAGTTTTCGTTAACGAAGGCGACGAAGTAACTGAAGGCCAAACTGCCGTAGTTATTTCGGCAATGAAAATGGAGAGTGAGTATAAAATTCCGATGGATGGAAAAATAAAAAAAGTAAACGTAAAAGATGGCGACACAATTGAAGGTAGTCAAATATTAATTGAACTTGAATAAAAAGAATTAGCGTATGAATTTACAGGATAAATATACACTGCTTGACGATTTGAATAAAAAAGCTGAACAGGGAGGTGGTCAGGAACGGATTGAAAAGCAACACGCAGCCGGGAAAAAATCGGCACGTGAAAGAATTCTCCAGTTACTCGATCCCGGAACTTTTAACGAAATCGACAAGTTAGTTACCCACCGGAGTTACGACTTTGGAATGGAGATGAATAAAATTTTAGGCGATGGTTTAATTTCGGGGTACGGAAAAGTAAAAGGACGGCTTGTTTATGTTTTTGCACAGGACTTTACGGTTTTTGGCGGTTCACTAAGCCGTGCAAATGCTGATAAAATTGTAAAAATACAAAAACTTGCGCTGCAAATGGGAGCACCACTTGTAGGATTGAACGATTCAGGAGGCGCCCGAATTCAGGAAGGTGTTGAAAGTTTAGCCGGTTATGCAGACATTTTTTATAACAACGTAATTTCATCGGGTGTAATTCCACAGATTTCCGCAATACTTGGGCCATGTGCCGGAGGAGCTGTGTACTCCCCTGCCCTCACCGATTTCATTTTTATGGTGAACGAAAAAAGCCACATGTTTGTAACTGGTCCCGAAGTGATAAAAACAGTTACCCACGAAGATGTTACAAAGGAAGAATTAGGTGGTGCATTTACACACAACAGCAAAAGCGGGGTTGCCCATTTCAATGGCAAAGATGAAGACCAGACTATTATGATGATTCGTGAATTGTTAAGCTTTTTACCATCAAATAATCTTGAAGATCCACCGGTTAAGAGCACTATTGATCCTTCTGACAGGGTTGAAGAAAGCCTGCAGGAAATCGTACCTGCTGATCCAAATAAGCCTTACGACATGCACGACATTATACAAAAGGTGATTGACAACAACCACTTTTTGGAAGTACAGGCGCAGTATGCGCAAAACATTATTGTTGGGTTTGCACGTTTTGCAGGAAAACCGGTTGGTGTTGTTGCAAATCAGCCAAACCATTTGGCAGGTGTTCTTGATATCAATTCATCAGTAAAAGCCGCCCGCTTTGTTCGGTTCTGCGACGCATTTAATATCCCGCTTGTGACATTTGTTGATGTGCCCGGATTTTTACCCGGAACAAGTCAGGAATTCGGAGGTATTATAAAACACGGTGCAAAATTATTATATGCCTTTGCAGAAGCAACAGTTCCAAAAATTACAGTTATAACCCGCAAAGCTTATGGCGGAGCATATGATGTGATGTCGAGCAAACACATTGGCGCCGATGTAAATTTTGCATACCCAACTTCAGAAATTGCAGTTATGGGCCCCGAAGGTGCTATTAACATTATTCACAAAAATAATTTTACTGATGAAGAACGATCGGTTGCCGTTCAGGATTACCGCGATAAATTTGCAAACCCATATAAAGCAGCATCTTTGGGTTACATTGATGAAATAATTTTTCCAAGGGATACTCGCAAAAAAATTATAGGTGCTTTGGATATGACCCAAAATAAACGAAAATCGAATCCACCAAAAAAACATGGAAATATTCCATTGTAGATTGGAATAGATTTTCAAAAGTTGTATTATTTAAGAAAAAAAACCTTGTTGAAAACGACAAGGTTTTTTTTGATCTATTCATTCTTTCCCAATAGTTTGATAAATAGTAAATAATTTTTACTTTTGCGCTTCCAAAAATTTTGGACAAGAGATATTAATAATTTAAAAACAAGTTGATTATGTTGAATCAGTACGAAACCGTCTTCATTTGTACTCCCGTTTTATCTGAGCCACAGGTAAAGGAGGCGGTAAAAAAATTCAAGGACATTATCACAAGCAACGGATGTGAAATGCTCCATGAAGAGAATTGGGGAATGAAAAAACTGGCTTACCCAATCCAAAAGAAATCTACAGGCTTTTATCAGTTATTTGAATTTAAAGCCGATCCTGCATTTATTGCGAAATTGGAAACTGAATTCCGCCGCGACGAAAAAGTTATCAGGTTTATGACCGTGAAACTTGACAAATTCGCTGTAGAATACAGTAATAAGAGAAAAAGGCTTCAAAAAGAAAAAACAGAAAAGGAGGGATAAAAAATGGCACAAAGTTCAAGTGAAATCAGATATTTGACCCCACCGTCAGTAGAGGTTAAAAAGAAAAAATATTGCCGTTTCAAGAAAAACGGAATTAAATACGTTGATTACAAAGATCCCGAGTTCCTGAAAAAATTCTTAAACGAACAAGGCAGGATTTTACCACGCCGCATTACAGGTACTTCGCTGAAATACCAACGTAAAGTCGGACAGGCAGTTAAACGTGCCCGACTAATTGCTTTGCTGCCATTTGTAACCGACAACATGAAATAATAGGAGGAAAAGAAATGGAAATTATATTGATACAGGATGTTGATCGTTTAGGAAGCAAAGACGATTTGGTAAAAGTTAAAGATGGTTTTGCACGTAATTTTTTAATTCCGCAAAAAAAAGCAATTGTTGCTACATCAACAGCTAAAAAAATATTGGCTGAAAACATAAAACAACGCGCACACAAAGAAGCCAAACTTAAAAATGAAGCGCTTGCAATTGCTGAAAAACTGGTTAACAAGAAAATTTCTATCGGGGCAAAAACAAGTTCTTTGGGAAAAATTTTCGGTTCGGTAAATACTATTCAGTTGGCTGAAGCGATCAACAAAAAAGGCTTTGAAATTGACCGTAAACAGATTCTGATGCCGGAAGATCATATTAAGGAAGTAGGCACATATTCTGCAAAAGTTAAACTTCACAAAGAAGTAATTATTGAAATAGAATTTGAAGTAGTTGCTGAATAGCACTTCATTCAAGATACATTAAGAAAAAGGGTTTTCGAAATTTCGAAAACCCTTTTTCTTTTGTGGCAATCCGAAGCTTTGGACTTGAATTTCCAACCCACGTTTTTTTTTAATTTGATTTTAAAAAATCAAACTCCACTTAAACGATTCTTATTTCATAGCAATAGTTTCTATTTCAACCAATGCGCCAAGCGGCAAATCTTTTACTGCATAGGCAACTCTTGCCGGTTTCTTTTCAGTATAATACTGGCCGTAAACCTCGTTCATCGGTTTAAAGTTTTCGATATCGCTAAGCAGACAAGTTGATTTTACCACATCAGAATAATCGTAACCGGCTGCTTTTAAAATAGCGCCAATATTTTCCATAACCTGTTTTGTTTGCTCTTTTATTCCACCTTCAGCAAGTTTCATTGTAGCCGGGTTTAAAGGAACCTGGCCTGAAACAAACAAAGTTCCGTTCATTTCAACTGCCTGGCTGTAAGGACCAACTGCCTGTGGGGCATTTGAAGTTTCAATAATTCGTTTCATATTAAAATTTATTAGTTAGAAATTATCGTAATTACTTTCACGTTTTTGTAACCTCAAATCTTTAAGCATCGACGATTTTGCATTTATGGTAAAACTATAGCTTTTCATATAACCAAACGGAACAAAATTAAATGCCATTTGCCAGCAGTGCAAATCGCGGTTTACATTTATCGTTGTATAAGAAAATTCACCCGCTTCAAAATCGAAATTTGTGTTAACGGAAACCTTCCATTTTTCGGTTAAACTAAGGTTTCCGCGTAAACCAAGTGTTTGCGAAATCCTGCCATTGGGTGCGCTTTTTGTTGGACCATTGTAGCTAAAACTGTAATCGAAACCAAACGTCCAGGGAATATTAAAATCCATGTAACCGGAACCAATTTCTGGGACAGCAGGTTTTACTTCTTCGCCCTCATCTTCAACATTCGCCTTGCTGCCAGGCCCACCTTTACTTTCTTTCTTTTTCGAATTGAAATTCATGCCAAACGAGAGGTTCGCATTTGAAACCCTTCCTATTCTGCTAATACCTCTTTTGTTGTTCCAAACAAATTCATTGTAACGCTGGTAATTATCATTCAACATATACGGATCCAGAATCGTTCCCATATTAATACTCACACCCGCCACAGTTGTACGTGCCCTGATGCTGATGGGCGCTAAATTCATTGAATCCCTTATTAAATCATAAGATGACGACATGCTTAAATTATCTATGATTTTTACCTTCTTATACTTTTCGGCCGCTTTGGTATCAGTTGTATCTTTTGTATCCAATACTTTCATTTCGAGATTGTTACTTATGGACATATTGATTGCCCCTGACGCACCACGGCCGGGTGAATTACCATAAATACCTCCCGCATTAACATCAAAATACTGGAAGTTTCCTGTTGAGTCAGTTTGAACATATTGGTAGTAACCAAAGCGTTCTTTTCCAAAATCAGGCCGGTAGCTAAAACTTGCTGATGGAGTTATTTTATGTCTGATCCCCTTTATTTTTGAATTTGGATTTCGGGGCATAAACATTCCGTAAATGTTTGTTGATGCGCTTAAACTGTAATTATAATCGTAAACCCGGCTTAAACCGTTTATAGTATCCTTTTCAATATTTGAAGCTCTTCCTGATTCATCATAATAAATATTTTCGGGGTCATAAGTATAATTATATTTCTGGAAATACCATTTTTCGTTGTACCCGATACTTGGGCTTACATTTACATATTTTGCCAGATTAAAACCGGGAAAAGCCAGCGGAATATTATGCTGTATCCCGTTTTTCCAGTCATCCGGAAATTTTTGTTTCAATAAATCATACTCTTTAACATTGCTGATAGAATTTCTTAAATTTCCTGTATAGTTTATTCCAAACTTCTCATAAAATTTCACCGGGCCGGTTCTGTTCTTTTTTCGAAACGGATAGATTTTTGCCATACTAAATGTCATTTCAGGCAACGACAGAGATATTGTTGTATCAACCGAGTTTTGCGAATGCCTTAAATTCACCGACATATTAAACGGCGTGTTTTCAAATTTCTGTGAATATGATATACTCGATGATTTTTGTGTAGTAAGGTAATTATTGCCTCCTGTTTGTCCAACATACGAGTTTTGTTTATCGTAGCCACTGCTCGATAAGTTCACACTTGCCGAAAATGTCCGGTTGGGGTTTGCTTTTTGATCCTGGCTATGATTCCAGGTAACGGCATATTGTTTTGATTTTTGATATGTTTCCAGTCCTGATTCGCCGTAAACATTAATGTTGTACCTAAAATCGAACCCACCCGAAAATTTATAACGTTTTCGGTAGTTTGTATGCAATTGTGTTCCCCACGAACCTTTCGAATAAATTTCGCCACGCACTGCCAAATCAAAATATTCGCCGGCAGCCCAATAATAACCTCCATCACGCAAATAGAAACCCCTGTTTTGTTCTTCTCCATACATTGGCACCAAAATTCCGGAAGAATATGATGGTGTATTTGGAAAAAATCCAAAAGGCAAAATGGGGAAATAAATAGGGAAATCCTCTAAAACCATATATGCAGGGCCTGTCACTATTTTTTTATTCGAAATAACTTTTGCTTTTGTCAGATGCATATAGAAGTGTGGATGATCGGCATCGCAGGTCGTGTATTTTGCCTTTTCAGTAATAAAAGTCTCCTTCCCTATTTTTTTTGTGCGGTCACTCAAAATAAACCCCTCCCCTTGTTCTGAAACAACTTTTGTAATAAATGCTTTCTCTGTTTCAAAATTATATCGCATGGTTTCCGATTCATATTCATCTGATCCCTGTTTAAAAACAGGCTTTTGAATCATGGTTTCTGTGCTGTCCATAAGACCTTCAGCATAAATTTCCTTGGTTTCGAGATTGAGGTCGATATAATAAGCTGTAAGTTCAATTTGTTCATATGTAACTTTTGCATTATTATACAAATAAACTTTTTGCCCGTCGAAAGAAACAACTATTGAATCTTCAGCATTATAAACGATGGGGGCTTCAATAAAAGGTTTTTTCAGGGAGTCGGCTGCTAATGTATCAACCGTAATTGAATCTGAAGCTATAGCCAAGGTTTCCATTGAATCGGAAACAATTGTATCATGCTGAACGGTTTCGGTACCTGAATTTAAGGCTGGCCACCCTGTACTTTCGATTGTGATTTTTTCCGATTCCTGGCTAAATGCAATAAAAGGAAACAAAAAGAGTATATATGTAAATATTATTTTAAACAAATTGTTTTCTGTTTTACAAACGGCTATTAAGCCCGACAAAAATAAAAATAAGGGTTGTAGTATAACGCTAATAAATGTAAAATAATTTTAATATTTCTATTTTTACAATGGAAACACAAAACATCATGAAAAAGGCTATTTTAAATTTGATTTTTATCTGCTTTTTTATTTCTGTTTCAGCCGGTTCAATCAGTAGAAAACCTTCAGTTACAGCAGATAAAGATGACAAACATATAAATATTGTGGTTATCGATCCCGGTCATGGAGGAAAAGATTTTGGAGCTTCGGTTGGAAATGCAAGGGAAAAGGATATAGTTTTGGATGTTGCCTTAAGACTGGGTGAGTCAATAAAAGCCAGTTATCCTGAAATAAAAGTTATTTACACACGCAGCAAAGATGTTTTTATTCCCTTATATGACAGGGCTAACATTGCAAATAAAAACAAAGCCGATGTGTTTATTTCAATTCATGTAAATGGAACGGAGAATTCCACCGCACAGGGAACCGAAACTTTTGTTTTAGGCGAACACCGAAGCAAAGCCAATTTTGAAGTGGAAAAAAAAGAAAACTCGGTGATCTTACTTGAAGACGACTATACTACAACTTATGAGGGTTATGATCCAAATTCACCTGAATCAAATATTATGTTTTTAGCCATTCAGAGTGAATATCTTGAACAAAGTATTATGCTGGCATCAGAAGTTCAGGAGCAATTCAGAATGGCAAAGCGTGGGGACAGAAGTGTTAAACAGGCTGGTTTTATTGTTCTTCACCAAACAACAATGCCAAGTGTTCTTATTGAACTGGGTTTTATCAGCCATCCTACCGAACGAAATTTTTTAATGAGTGAACAAGGCAAATCAACTCTTTCCAATTCAATTTTTTATGCTTTTAAGGATTACAAAAGAAAAATTGAAGAAAAAAGCAGCTTTGCAATTCGAACCGAACCGGGAGTTTCAGGCAAAAACCAAACTCAATCAAACAAAACCCAAACCTCAGCACAAACTACTGCTATTGAAAATATTACACAAACATCAAAGAATAAAAACATATATTATTCAGTACAAATTGGCGCATCAAAAAATAAAATAGATCCATCCCCTTCTAACTTTAAAGGTGAGAAAAATGTTTTCAGAAAAGAATCGAAAGATATTGTGCGCTATTTCTCCGGAAGATTTGACAATTACGACGAAGCAGTTAAAGAAAAAAACAGAATAGAAAAAAAATTCCCTGAATGTTTTGTAGTAGCTTTTGAGAACAATGAATTAATATCTGTTAAAAAGGCAATGGAAAAGCTGTAATTGAGCTTTGAAATCTCTAATTTTACATCTGTTGAAAAAACAAATGCAAAAGAGAGAGCAACAAAAATTAAAAATTTGAGGTAATGAAATATTCAAAATATGTAAAACTGGGATTTTTGATTGTGGTATCACTGGCCATCTTATTTTGGGGGCTAAATTATCTGAAAGGAAATGATGTTTTTAAGCGAAATAATTACTATTACGTTGTTTATGACAGGATTGACGGCTTGCTTGAATCGAACAAAGTAACAATGAATGGTTATCAAATTGGTCAGGTTAAAAGTATCGCATTCGATCCGGCAAAACCAGGAAATCTGATAGTTACATTAATGGTTGATGCCTCGTTTCAAATACCGGTAAATTCAGTAGCACAAATTATCAGTAGTGATATAATGGGAACCCGGTCAATAAAAATGGGGTTAAGCAACGAAAATACTTTTTATAAATCCAACGACACAATACCTGGTGCTATTGAAAGTGATTTAAAAGAACAGGTAAGTTTACAGGTACTTCCCATAAAAAACAAAGCTGAACAATTATTGAGCACAATTGATTCTGCTATAACTGTTCTCACAGTAATTTTAAATGAAGATGCCCAGGAAAATTTATCTGAAAGCTTTAAAAACATTAACAAAACAATTGAAAACGCAGAAAAAATAACTGGAGACCTGGCAGAAGTTATGTCAACTGAAAAAGCCAGTATTAAACAAATAGTAGCAAATATTGAAGTATTAACCAATTTTTTAAATAGCAACACTTCTGAACTTGAAAAAATTTTAAAAAACCTTTCTTCATTTAGTGACACATTATCACAACTTCAGGTTTCGCCAATATTGACTAACATTTCTATGGCATCAAATCAGTTGGTAAATATTATGGAAAAACTGAACAGCGATGAAAATACAGTTGGACTGCTTTTAAACGACGATCAGCTTTACCTTGAAATTACTGCCTTGTCTCAAAACCTCAGTTCATTATTAAAAGACGTTCAGGAAAACCCCAAAAGATATGTTCAGTTTTCAGCAATGGATTTTGGCAAAGAATACTATATCAATACATCGGGGGACGTATCTTCAAAAAACATAATTTTTAAAGTGCACCTGATATCGAGCGAAACAAAAATTCCGTCAAATTCAAATATGTTTGACGGACTGGGTAAAGTTGAAGAATATTATGCAAATGAAGCCTATACATATTTACTGGGAAATACGAGCTCTTATTCCGAAATAAATGAAATATTACAATTGGCGAAAAAGAAATTTCCGGAGGCAGTGATTGTTGCTTTTAAAAATGGGCAGTTAATAAAACTTGAAAAAGCACTTAAAACATTACGATAATCAACACCGATTTGTTGATAAATTATGTAAACAGTGATTTATACCTACCACTACCCACCTGTTATGATTCTATTAGTCAATCATTTAATCATAAACACCTAATAATCAATACAATAACTATTATAAAAAAAAATAAAATTTTAAATGCCTGAAAACGAAAACAATATAAGATTAAGGAGATTTTCAATAGTTTTTTAATTTTTTTTTTAACTTTTTTTTCGCAAATTTTGCCAATAGGAATAAGTTTAATGAAATATTTGAGTGACTTCAAAAAAATAACCTAGAATTTAAATGAGTGAAGAATACAAAGCCGTTTGGGACAAATGTTTAAATGTTATAAAGGATAACGTTCCCGGCAGTAGTTACAAAACCTGGTTTGAACCAATAGTACCGGTCAAACTTTCGGAAAAAGTACTTACCATTCAAGTACCAAGTGCTTTTTTTTATGAATACCTTGAAGAACAATTTATCGACATTCTGCGGAGAACTCTGCGAATGGTACTTGGCAATGGTGCAAAGCTTGAATACAACGTTGTTATGGGCGACAAAAATGGCGTTGTACCATACACAGTCAGCTACCCAACGAATAGCAATGCAAAAATCGTAAACAATCCGTTAACTATTCCTCTCAAATCAGATGAAAAATCTGCAATAAAAAACCCTTTCATTATTCCCGGAATACAGAAATTACAAATCGACCCGCAATTAAAAGCCGATAATACTTTCGAAAATTTTATTGAAGGTGATTGTAACAGGCTTGCACGCAGTGCCGGTTACGCAGTTGCCCAAAACCCCGGTGGAACTGCATTTAATCCGTTAATGATTTATGGAAATTCGGGATTAGGCAAAACACATCTGGCTCAGGCTATTGGTATTGAAGTCAAGGAACGCTTCCCCGATAAAATAGTTTTGTATGTTAATGCAAATAAATTTCAAACTCAATATACCGAGGCAACACGAAATAACAACAGGAATGATTTCCTTCATTTTTATCAAATGATCGATGTCCTGATTCTGGATGATGTACAAGAGTTTGCCGGAAAAGAAAAAACACAGGAAACATTCTTTCATATTTTCAACCACTTGCACCAAATGGGCAAGCAGCTGATATTAACTTCAGACAAACCGCCCATCGAATTGAAAGGCATGGAACAGCGGCTTTTATCAAGATTTAAGTGGGGATTAACAGCAGATTTGCAAATTCCGGATTTTGATACCCGCATGCAGATATTAAAGCACAAAGTATATAAAGACGGTATTTCCTTTTCAGAAGATGTTCTGGAATATATTGCCTCGCATGTTTCAAACAACATTCGCGAATTGGAAGGTGCACTTGTTTCTTTACTGGCTCAGTCAATGTTGAATAAAAGGGAAATAACACTTGAACTTGCAGCTAAACTTATCAATAAATTGGTCAAGAATTCGAAGAGGGAACTGTCAATTGAATATATTTCAAAAGTTGTTTGCGATTATTTCAACATGCAGGTTGACGCACTTCAGACAAAAACGCGCAAACGTGAAGTTGTGCAGGCAAGACAAATTGCCATGTATTTTTCAAAAAGCCTCACAAAATACTCACTGACAAGTATTGGGGCACAAATAGGAAGCAAGGACCATGCAACAGTGCTACACGCCTGCAAAACGGTTAATAACCTGAAAGATACCGATAAAAACTTTCGACAATACGTGGAAGATATAGAGAAGAAATTAAAAATGTAATCGAAAGCATCCATTGAAAAATGGGTGCTTTTTTGTTAATTTCCAACGATTTACTTTTGTGCATTCATGGAAGACACTTACAATACAATAGAAGTAGAAAGTCAGGGCTTTTTTAAGGACAAAGGCAGTAAATTTTATGCTTTTGCCAGTCCGTTAACAAATGAGGATGATGCTAAAGAAATACTATACAAACTTAGAAAAGAGCATCATGGTGCCCGCCATTTTTGTTATGCCTGGCGATTAGGAATAAAAGAAATAAGTTACAGGGCAAATGACGACGGAGAGCCATCATCCACTGCCGGAAAACCCATTCTTGGGCAACTTCAGAGTTTTAATGTTACAAACGTAATAATTATTGTAGTCAGGTATTTTGGCGGTACACTTCTGGGAACAAGTGGCTTAATAAATGCTTATAGAAATGCAGCTGCTGATTGTTTAAAAAATGCTGAAATTCTGCAAAAAATTATCGAGAAAAATGTAAAACTTGAATTTACTTACAACGAACTATCTGAAGTAATGAATGTAATAAAACATGAAAACCTTTCGATAACAAGCACAAGTTTCGAAGAAAGCTGCAATTTAACATTTTCGGTAAGAGAATCTGAATATGAACGGGTTATAAAAATATTCAGCAATATTTATGGTGTAGGGATTAAATGACAACCTTAATTTAAGTGCTGTTGATAAAACGGTAATAAATTCACTCTGCTAAATTGCTTAAAAGAATGAAAGCCGCTAATTTTGAGTCATGATGAATTTGATATTTAGTAAGTCGAATTATTTGAGGGTTAATACAAAACTCATTTTAAAAGAGATATTTATATTTAGGAATAATACTTTACAACCATTTGTTTTTAACAATAGAATAAGAAACGTAAAAGGTAAAAAATACATTTCATTCAATTGAAAACCAACATTTTAAATTTATTAATGTTGGTTTTTTTTTGATTTTTGAAACCTGAAATCAATAAAACATGAATATGAAGAAGGATTTAATTTCAATTACAGATTTTTCGAAAACGGAATATCTGAAAATTATGAAACTTGCAGCTGAATTCGAAGAGAACCCCAATCAGGATTTATTAAAGGGAAAAGTTGTTGCATCTCTGTTTTTTGAACCTTCAACAAGGACAAGATTAAGTTTTGAAACTGCAATAAGTCGTTTGGGAGGGCGGATTATTGGATTTGCCGACCCAGATAGCTCAAGTGCAAGCAAAGGAGAAACTTTACATGATACAATTAAGATGGTGAGCAATTATGCAGATTTGATTGTAATGCGACATCCGCTTGAAGGAGCTGCACGTTATGCTGCCGAAATTTCACCTATCCCTGTAATTAATGCAGGTGATGGTGCCAATCAACATCCCACGCAAACTTTACTCGATATGTATTCTATCCTAAAAACACAAGGAACTCTCGATAACCTGAATATTTTTATGGTAGGAGATTTAAAATATGGAAGAACAGTTCATTCATTGCTTATGGCAATGTCGGAATTCGAAAACCCAATTTTCAATTTTATTGCACCAACAGTTTTGGAAATGCCCGAAGAATACAAACTATTTCTGCGTGAAAAAGGAATAAAATATTTCGAACACAAAGAGTTTACCGATATTATCAGTGCGGCAGACATTATTTATATGACCCGTGTTCAAAAAGAAAGATTCTCTGACCCTATTGAATACGAACAAGTTAAAAACGTTTATATCCTTCGCAATGCAATGTTGGAAAAAACTAAACCAAATGTAAAAATTTTACATCCTCTGCCACGTGTTAACGAAATACATACTGATGTTGATGCCAACCAAAAAGCCTACTATTTCACTCAGGCCAGAAATGGAGTATTTGCCCGCGAAGCCATCATATCTCATATCATGAACCTAAAATAATTTGTACCATGCAAGACGATCAGAAGAAAAAACTAAAACTTAAAGTCAGTGCCATAAAAGAAGGTACTGTAATTGACCACATTCCAGCCAAAAATCTGTTTAAGGTTATTTCTATTTTAGGACTTGACAATATTGAAAACCAAATAACATTTGGAACAAACCTTGAAAGTCATAAACTTGGTGCAAAGGCGATAATAAAAGTGACTGACAAATTTTTCGAAGATGATGAAATAAATAAAATAGCATTAATTGCTCCGCATGCCAAACTCAACATTATCAGAGATTATGAAGTAGTTGAAAAAAAGGTGGTTGAAATCCCAGATTCAATTTCAGGGATTGTAAAATGTTTTAATCCAAAATGCATAACTAACAACGAACAAATTACAACACGGTTTAAAGTGGTTGCAAAAGATTTGATCTCGTTAAAATGCAACTACTGTGAAAAAATAACCAACTCCAATCAAATTCGCATGTATTAGTAAAAAACTGAAATGAAAAGTAAAATTCTATCTTCACAAATTAAATGAGGGTGGATTTTTTTAATATATTTGCCCACACAAAAGCCCAGATGGTGGAATTGGTAGACACGCTAGTTTCAGGGACTAGTGAGCGTAAGCTTGTGCAGGTTCGAGTCCTGTTCTGGGCACAAAAGCGGATGTTTCGTCAAAACTGACAGAATATCCGCTTTC
>DAOPKR010000074.1:18489-21115 GCA_035391305.1 Draconibacterium sp. | reverse complement strand
ACGTTGAAATCATTTGCAAATTTAGATACAATTATTTCAAAATGGTTAAAAACCCAGTTTGGTTTTTTTTGAACAGATTGATGATGACAGACTGTAATCTGTATATCCGAAGTTGCTATTTTAGTAATTTAATCTGCTTATTGTGAAAAGTTCGAACTTAAGATAGGATATTTGTTCATATGGGTTGGTTCAAAATTGTTACTGATTTTCAAGTGCTAATTTTATTAGTACCCGGCGTTTTCAAACAACAAATAATTTTGGAAATAGAATTTTGATATCGTACTTCAACCTGTTATTCCAACAAAATGAAAACCGGCCAGTGCAGCAAATTGGTGTCATGTACAGGCAAAGTGCTACCCTGCCGATAATTTTGGCTCCCTGCTGCGGAAAATTACTGTCCTGCCGTGGCTTTTCCTGTCCTGCTGCACAATAGGGCTTCCCTGCCGATGATTTTCCATTCCCTGCTGGTACTGAAACCTTCCCTGCCGGGGATAATAGGCTCCCTGCCAAGCAGGAAAGCAAAACCAGTTGCAGGACGGCAGTAATTCAAACAGGACGGGTGAACTTGCGGCAGGGCTTAATAAAAAAGGCCGGGTTTCGTGCCAGGAGTGGTCGGAAGAAATATCCGACCACTCCTGGGTTTCGTGCCGGCCTTTTAAAATATTTCATTTTATCAATTAAACTTCAAAATCTTTCAACCTCTCAAAATCGAGTGTCGCAAAATAATCATCAATAGTTTCGGCACGGCGGATTTCAACCGCTTCACCATTTTCCCGCAGCAACAATTCTGCTGATTTAAGTTTTCCATTGTAGTTAAAACCCATTGAATGTCCGTGTGCACCGGCATCATGAATTACAATAATATCATTGGGTTCCAGTTCGGGCAACATTCGTCCGATGGCAAATTTGTCGTTGTTTTCACACAGAGAGCCGGTTACATCATATTTTTCTGTATGTTTTTCGTTTTCTTTTCCAACAACAGTAATATGGTGGTAAGCTCCGTACATAGCGGGACGCATTAAATTCACCATGCAGGCATCCAATCCGGCAAATTTTTTAAACGTGTTTTTAATGTGGCGTACTTTTGTTACCAAATATCCGTAAGGCCCGGTAATTGCCCGCCCCGATTCGAAGAAGATTTTCAGCGGCGCCAAATCGTTGGCAACAATCATGTTATCATACAATTTTTTTATTCCCGCGCTCACGTATTCCAAATCAACAGCTTTGTCTTCGGGTTTATACGGTATTCCGATTCCTCCGCCCAAATTGGCAAATTCGATTTTTATTCCTGTCTTTTCCTTTACTTCAACAATCAGTCTGAAAAGAATTTCAGCAGTCTCAATAAAATAATCAGGGTCCAGCTCGTTGCTGGCAACCATCGTGTGTATTCCGAAATGTTTCACCCCTTTTGCTTTTAACAAGCGGTAACCTTCAATCATCTGTTCGTGTGTGAAACCATATTTTGCATCTTCCGGATGGCCAATTATAAGGTTTCCCTGTTTCAGGTCGCCGGGATTGTAACGCATGCAAATAGTATCGGGCAAACCAACATGCTTGTCAACATATTCTATGTGCGAAATATCGTCGAGATTGATTATTGCTCCCAAATCTTTTGCTAACTGAAACTCGCTGGCTGGAGTGTCGTTTGAGGTGAGCATAATTTCATCGCCGCTCATTCCAACACGTTTCGCCAGTTCCAGTTCGGCTGTTGAGCTACAGTCGATACCAAATCCTTCTTCACGCAAAATTTTCATCAGGTACGGATTCGGAGCCGATTTTATGGCATAATATTCCTTAAAACCTTCGTTCCACGAAAAGGCATTTTTAAAATAGCGGGCATTTTCGCGTATAGCCTTTTCATCGTAAATATGAAACGGGGTTGGATTATTTTCAATAATATTCTCAATCTGTTGTTTTGAAAATGGTAAATTTTTCGTTGCCATAAATTTTTGTTGCTTTTTAGGAAGTGCAAAAGTACAATTTATCCCGAATCTAATAGAATTGTTCTAAATAAAGAAAAAAGCAGTTGTAAGAATTAACAACGGCTTTACAAATTTTGAATTTAAAGTAAATATTAAACCAAACCCATCGCCGCTTTTACACCATCTGCCGCGCTCGAAATAATACCTCCTGCAAATCCGCTGCCTTCGCCAATTAAATACAGATTTTCAAAACCTTCAACCAAACCATTTTTTTCGCGAACTACCTGAACTGGTGATGAAGTTTTACTTTCAAGGCCGATTAAATTACCGTTTTCAAAACCACGCATTTTCCTGATGAAATCAGTTAATCCTACCTGCATAGATGACGCCACGGTTTTAGGCAGTAATTCCCATAACGGAGCCCATGTTAAACCCAGTGGATAACTGCTTTCCATTGTGCTTTCTTTGTTTCGCTGTTTCAAAAAATCGGTGATTCGGCAAGCAGGGCCAGAATAACTTCCGGTAAACTGATAGAATTTTTCTTCCAGTTTTTGCAAATTTTCCAGTGCTTCAATCGGGGAAACAGTTTTACCAGCCAGTTCGTCAGGATGGATCCCGGCTACACAGGCTGCATTGGCAAAGTTTCCGCTACGACTGTAAAAACTCATGCCGTTTACAATGTTTGTATTTTCATAGGCAGCAGC
>DAOPKR010000074.1:6215-18389 GCA_035391305.1 Draconibacterium sp. | reverse complement strand
TACGACTGTAAAAACTCATGCCGTTTACAATGTTTGTATTTTCATAGGCAGCAGCCGGAACCACTATTCCACCGGGGCACATGCAAAACGAAAAAACCGGATGTTTGCCATCGGCTGGAGAAGTGAGACGGTATTCGGCAGCTTTTACACCGGGCAATTTTACATTACCCCACTGTGCCTGATTAATTATTTCCTGCCGATGTTCCATTCGGCTGCCAATTGCAAAATTTTTTGTTCGAAATGGAACTCCCCGCCGGATTAACATTTTGTAGGTTTCGGTTGCTGAATGGCCTGGTGCGATAAATAACGCGTCGGTTGGGAAACTCCCCTGTGATGTAATCGCCTCTGTTATTTTCGAATTTCGAATTGTGATATTTTCCAGCATGGTTTCGAAAAGGATTTTCCCACCCAGATTTTCAAACTGAACCCTTAAGTTGCGAACTATTTTCCGAAGATTATCAGTGCCAAGGTGCGGGTGTGCCATATACATAATTTCATCGGGCGCCCCGGCTTCTACATAACTCGAAAGAATAAAATGCTTCTCAACAGAAATATGTTTTGAGCGTGAAGTGAGTTTTCCGTCGGAAAAAGTTCCTGCTCCACCTTCGCCAAAAGCGTAATTATTTTGGGGATCAAATGTTCCGGTTCGTTCAAAAGTCTGAATAGATTTTCCACGTTTCAAAACCTCCGATCCGCGTTCGATTAAGGTTACATTGAACCCGGCTTTTTGAAGAACAAATGCAGCAAAAAAACCTGCCGGGCCGCTGCCTGTAACCACAATTTGCTCTTTTCGCTTTTTAAATGGAATTTGCAGAATTTCAATAACCGGTTTTTCCTCGCCCTTAATTTCAGGAGAAATTACCGCTACCTGCACCAGCCAAAAAATATTTGATTTTTGGCGGGCATCGAGGCTTTTATTTTCAACCTGAAAAGTAAAATCTCTGATTCGCAACTCTTTGGCAATCTTTTGCCGAAGTTGTTCCTGTGTATAATCCGTCGGTAACTTTATCGAAATTGATTTGAATCCCATGTTGCAAAGTTAAAAAAGGCAGAGCAAATTATCGCAGAAATTGAATTGCCATTTTAATTCCAAAAATCATCAATTACGGAACAGTTTTTGATTTTCAGGATAACATAATAAGAAGTAAAATTCAACGCCATGAAAAAAATCTACTTCGTTTTTTTAGTTGCCACTCTCTTGCTTTCAGCTGCATCCTCTGAAAAAGTTTCCGCCGGGTTTTTTAACCGAAAAACCGATTCCATTCAAATTTTCATCGATAAAAACCAGTTGATACTTCCCGGAGAAACGTTCAGAATTGGTGTAATTTCATATCATCCAAAAAATAAAGTAAGAAAAACAACAGGAATGGACGGAGGTTCGGTTTTGTGGTGGAGATATAAAACAGAGGTAGTTGGAGGCGAAATCTGGGGCGGAAAGGTTTCTGTAAATCCACAATTAATGCCTTCAAAAGGAAAATATATCAGCATAAAAGTTTATCCGCGAAAAAAACCAAAACTTGCACAAACCATTCTTGTTCCATTAAATTTTGAAACCGAAGTTACTTTCCAGCCTGCCACTGAATTCGACAAAGCACCAGAGTGTTCGTTTAAAGGCGAAATCATTTCGACTTTTGACAATGGTATGGAGAGAACATGCGATATAAAATCAGACCGGGACGCTGATAATTTTATGATTTTTACAAACGGACTTTTATGGCAAAAAGGGAAGTTTACTATTGAACCGGATTTTACAAAAATTGAGAATCATCAAGTTGGGTTGGAAGTAATTCCACGCCGAAACCCGGAAATCAGTAAAACATTTGTCGTAACGCTTGATTACAAACACACTTATAATTTGTCGTTTTACGGAAGTTCGGGATTAAACGGTTTTAATGGCTTTGACGGTATAAACGGAATATTCGGGAACAATGGCGGAAACGGTGCACCGGGCGGCTGGGGAGAACCCGGTTATGACGGACCTGACATTGGCGTTTGGACAGACATGTATTTCGACTCTACTTTGAATTGCAACTTGTTGTATGTATTTACCCAAAACTTTCAAACCGGACAGGAATTCAAACATTTATTAAATACTGAAGGCGGAAAGATAACTGTTACATCAAAGGGAGGAGATGGAGGAAACGGAGGAAATGGTGGAGACGGCGGAGATGGCGGAAATGGCGCTGACGGCGAAATTTGGTACGAGACCAGAATTGAAAAAAGAATGGTTAGTAAACCATTTACCGAAAGTGTAACAAAAAAGGTTAAAAGAACCATAACCAACAGCGCAGGAAAACAAGAAGAAACAGAGGTGGAAGTTACAGAGTTAATTACTGTGTACAAACAGGTGGAGGAAGAATATGTGGTGAGAATTATGCACCAGAAACCCGGACAAGACGGTGGACATGGAGGAAATGGAGCCCAGGGGGGAGATGGTGGACATGGTGGTTTTGGTGGAAATATTTTCCTGTATTTTACCGCTGATGCACAGCAATTTGAAAACAGCATTGATGCACAGAGTTTTGGAGGAGCCGGCGGTTTTTACGGCTCCGGCGGTGTACGCGGAAGCGGTGGGCGCGGTGGAAACGGGTGTCCAAACGGGAGTACCGGTTATAACGGGATCTCTGGTTCTTCAGGGTACAGCGGCTCATCTGGTTATAGCGGGAATATTTTTAAAAGCACCACTGAAGAATTCTTCTTTTACAGCCCTGTTGCCGAAAAATAACTGAATTATCGGAATAACCCGAAAATTAAAACTCACCGGTTATTGTGCCTGCAATATGTGTAACATACAATTTTAAAAACCACGTTTTTCTTATTTTTCATTTATCTTTGCAACCCTAATTTCAGATTCAAAAAAAGAGAAACATTTTAGCATGAATAATTTCAAACGTACACTCATAACAACTGCTTTACCTTATGCAAACGGGCCAATTCATATCGGCCACCTTGCAGGTGTTTATGTGCCGGCAGATATTTATACCCGTTACCTTCGCCTGAAAAATGAAGATGTTTTACTGATTGGAGGCTCCGACGAACATGGTGTACCAATTACTTTAAAAGCTAAAAAAGAAGGAATTACACCACAGGATGTAGTTGACAAATTCCATGGAATCATAAAAAAATCATTTCAGGATTTTGGAATTTCATTTGATGTGTATTCACGCACAAGCGCCCAAATCCATCATGAAACAGCTTCTGAAATTTTCAGGACCTTGTATGATAACGGAAAATTAATTGAAAGAACTTCGGAACAATATTTCGATGAAGAAAATAAACAGTTTCTTGCCGACCGTTATATAACAGGTACCTGCCCGAAATGCGGTTTCGAAAAAGCTTACGGCGACCAGTGCGAAAGCTGCGGAACTTCTCTCAGTCCAACGGAACTGATAAACCCTGTTTCGATGATCAGCGGTAACCAGCCGGTTTTAAAAGAAACAAAACACTGGTATTTACCACTCGATGATTACGAGCCCTGGCTAAAAGAATGGATTTTGGAAGGCCACAAAGAGTGGAAACCTAATGTTTACGGGCAGTGCAAATCATGGATTGACAGTGGGTTGTTGCCCCGCGCCGTTACCCGCGACCTCGATTGGGGCGTTCCCGTGCCGGTGGATGGCGCCGAAGGGAAAGTGCTGTACGTATGGTTCGATGCACCAATCGGCTATATTTCAGCAACAAAAGAACTTACAGAAGACTGGGAAAAATACTGGAAAGACCCGGAAACACGCCTGTTACATTTCATTGGAAAAGATAATATTGTATTTCACTGCATAATTTTCCCGGTTATGCTGAAAGCTGAAGGAACTTATAATTTACCTGAAAACGTGCCGGCAAACGAATTTCTGAACCTTGAAAACGATAAGATTTCAACTTCAAGAAACTGGGCAGTTTGGTTGCATGAATATCTTGAAGATTTTCCGGGTAAAGAAGACGTTTTAAAATATGTTCTCACTGCAAACGCACCTGAAACAAAAGATAACGATTTTACATGGAAAGATTTCCAGACACGCAACAACAACGAACTTGTTGCAATACTTGGAAATTTTGTAAACCGTGCGCTTGTACTCACTCAAAAATATTACAACGGTTTGGTTCCCGAATGTGGTAGCTTAACAGATTCTGATAAAGAAACGCTGTCATCAATTGCCACAATAAAAGCCGAAGTTGAAAAAAGCCTTGACAGTTTCCGCATTCGTGAAGCATTGAAAAATGCAATGGATCTGGCACGGTTGGGAAACAAATACCTGGCCGATGAAGAACCCTGGAAAGTTATTAAAACCGATGATGAACGTGTAAAAACTGTAATGTTTGTAAGTCTGCAAATCACCGCCAACCTTACCATTTGTCTGGAGCCGTTTCTTCCGTTCAGCATGAATAAACTGCGTGGATTCCTGAACCTCGGAAAACTGGATTGGGATAAACTTGGAGATACAAATTTGCTAGCTTCGGGCCATCAGTTAAATGAACCTGAACTGCTTTTCGAGAAAATTGAAGACAGCGTAATTGAGGCTCAAATTCAGAAACTACTCGATACAAAAAAAGCAAACGAAATTGCACAGGCAAAAGCTGTTCCGGCAAAAGAAAATATCGAATATGACGATTTCAGCAAAATGGATATCCGTGTTGGAACAATTCTGGAAGCGGAAAAAGTAGCCAAAACCAAAAAATTGCTTAAACTTTTAATCGATACTGGAATTGACAAACGAACGGTTGTTTCGGGTATTGCAGAATATTACGAACCTGAAAGTTTAATTGGGAAACAGGTTTCGATTTTGGTAAACCTGGCGCCCAAAAACCTGAAAGGCATAGAATCGCAGGGAATGATTTTGTGTGCCGAAAATGCCGATGGTTCGTTGTCTATTGTACAACCGGATGCAAAAGTTAAAAATGGTGCTGAAGTAAAATAAAAAGCCCCCCTGAATCCCCCCTAGTGGGGACTTTGAAAAACAGAATTTATTCAGAAAAATTATTTTGTCATAAAATAAAAGACAGAAATATGATTCGCACAGTCAGGACAAATTCAGAAAATATTGACTTTATTCAGTTGGTTGCCCTATTGGATAATTTACTTGCTGATCTTGACGGTCGTGACCATGTTTTTTATGATGAATTCAACAGATTAGACCAAATCAAACATGTTGTTCTGATATATGATGATGACATTGCGGTTTCATGTGGTGCAATAAAAGAATTCGATTCTGAAACCATGGAAATAAAACGGATGTTTACAACTGAAAGTCAACGCGGAAAAGGAATCGCCACGCAGGTTTTAACTGAACTGGAAAATTGGGCAAGTGAACTGGGTTACTCAAAATGTGTATTGGAAACCGGAAAGCGACTGCCGGATGCAGTGAGGCTTTACCGGAAAAATGCTTACCGGCAGATACCCAATTACCGCCAGTACATTCATGTTGAAAATAGTATGTGTTTTGAAAAGATCTTAAATGAATAAAAAAATCGTACCGGCAGTTGCCGGTGCGTTTCTGTAAACTGAAGTGCCGCTTAACGCGGATCGGCAGTTTACCCAACATAAATAAACCGCTTTTGTACGCAAAGGCGGTTTTAATTTATATTCCTGTAATTCAAAAAAGAAAGTTTTATTCCCTCCTTTTTAACACGGGAATCCATTCCAGCGCACCCAAATCCGCGCCTTCATCCTCAAGCCGTGAATAGTTATCTAAATCAATGGGAAACCGTTTTGCAATTTCAATATCTCCAATGTTTCTTGCCGGGGAAAGTGAATCGATTGCAAAATTGTTTTCAGAAATATTTACAAAACGTGGGTCTTTATTGAAAACCGGGTTTTCGAAACCTGAACTTAAATTTGTATTTACCAGGCAGTTTTTAAATAGGTATGTAAACGGTTCGGCACCACCTTTATCAGTTAAAATCTCATTATCTCTGTTTCCGTAAATAATACAGTTACCAAAAATGGCATTCAAACTAAAACTATATGTAATTTTATTGTATTCATAATAATTTTTCAATAACAGTGATGGTTCTTTCCGGTTTCCAAAATCTGAATAATTGGCTATTGTACAATGGTTGAATTCGTAATCGCCACCAAAACGCAATGCAACAGTATATGAACCAGAGTTGGCAAAAACAACGTTTGAAGCTTTTAAAAAAGTTGTTCGTGCATCGATACAATTTAGCGACATATTTTCGATTCGTGAATTGGAAATGGTTAAAACCGGGTTTTCAGAAAATCCCATACTGTCGATTTGAATGCCTTTTACAGCATTTTTGATTAGCGAATAATCCAACAAATTGTCTTTGCTCCCTACCAAAAAATGGATGCCTCCATAAACATACAAACTTCCATCCTCAAATTCAGTATAAGCTCCCCACTGACCGGGAATATTTTTGTAGCTTTCTTCCAGCCGGTCTCCCTGAAAACTTATTGGTTCTTCAAATGTACCTGTCGCTTTCAGCGTTCCTTTTACAAACAAGCCCGAGCCATAATGAAAATGAATGCGGCAACCGGGATCGATATTCAGTGTTTCCAGCGAATCAACCAAAACCGAGTTGTAAATTAAATAGGGTTTATCGTTTTCCCATCGCTGGGTTTTTAAAACCTCGCCGTTTAAAAGATGAAAATCCTGCCCGAAAGCAATCAGGTCAACGTCCTGCGTATTTCCGTTCAGGTTAAAAACAATTGAATCCTGTACAACCATCGGGTTATTTTGCCTGGTCGGGTCAATTGTAACTTCAACAAAAACAAACAAACTGTCGCCCGCCGAAATCGTCACATCGAAATCTTCATTTGACTGCACTCCATTAATATTTAAACGAAACTGGGATCGTGATCCACCTGCCAGAAATATCTTCGAAATTTTAACAGATTGTTTGTTTGGATTTTTCACCGTAAACCATTTTGTGGTTGAACCAATGGTTGAAAAAACTGTATCGAATGTAACAGTATCGGAGGCAAACTGAAGTTTTGCACCGGTTGAAAAATTAAACTCTTCTTTATTGCAGGAAAAAAAGATTATTGAAATCAATAAAATACAAACGGGTAAACGGAAGTGCATGTTTTTTCTTTTAGAAACGTTTGCAATCCGTTTTTCATATTTCGTATTAAAAGAAAAACCTGAATATTCTGAACTTTACTGTATCTGCCACTTCCGTGAGAATCAGCTCAGGATTTAAAAAATAATTATCAGCAGAATCAACAATATCAGCAATATATAAAGCACAAACTGGTTGCGCACAAAAAGCCCCAGCAGAATCAAAACTTCAATTTCTTCGTTGCACGAGGTAAAAAGCTCAATCTCACCTTTATCTTTTGTAATGAATTCGTTGGATGTGAACCGGATGATTTCGGTGCCGTTGTATTTCCATGCCCAGTGCGACTGATAAAAGTTTTTGATTTCGAGTTCGAACCGTTTACCGTTAATAACCACATCGCTCCGCGGATTAAACATATTTACCATAACCGTCCCTAAAAGTGACTGATCGTTGGCATCGTAAATCTCCAGTTTCGAAAGAAAAAATTCCCGGTTCAGAATAAATAGTTTACCATTTATCATAGCCTGTGCTTTCGAACTGACCATGTTCTCCCACTGGATTTTCCCAATCCGCTCGTTTCCCTGCATTAACTCAAGCTTCGACCCAAAAATATCTTTCGTCCACTTTAGCTTTTCCATTATTTCATTTTTCTTTAAACGGGGATGCAATTTATGAAAATTATCGGTAATGAATTTTGATAAAAAATAATCAAAATAACGGTTTTAGTTTTTTTTAGATTCTTTAACGAATAACAAGCAGGGTTTCTTTCAGTAAAACATTAACTGTTCATGTTTCCTAAACATGATTTTTATACATATCCGTTCAATAACCATAGTTATTCTGTTCGTCAATGATTTAAATCAACTAATTTTGCACCTCGATTTTCAAAATAATTTTCAACATGACAGAAATAAAGCAAAAACTTTTCGCTGATTTTGCACCTGTTACAACCGATGAATGGGAAGCAAAAATAAATGCCGATTTAAAAGGCAAAGATTACGAAAGGGCGCTCGTTTGGAAAACCTGGGAAGGGTTTAACGTTCGCCCGTATTACCGCCAGGAAAACCTGGAGAGTTTAAATTATTTAGACACCCTGCCCGGTGAATTTCCCTACGTTCGGGGAAACAAAAAAACAGGCAACGACTGGCTAATCCGCCAAAATATCTTTATCTCCGATTTTAAATCAGCCAATAAAAAGGCGCTTGAAATTCTTGGGAAAGGGGTTAATTCAATTGGTTTCTATTTCAACGATTGCGAAAATATGACCAAAGAAGACCTGGGTGTTTTGTTAAAAGATATTTGTTTGGAGTCCGCTGAAATAAATTTGGTTTGTCCCAACGATTCAAGCAATTGCGCCCAACTTTTTGCTGAATATGTAGCTGAAGGAAAATGGGTGAACAATAACGTCACAGCCTCGGCATCAATCGACCCAATTGGAACTTATGTTTTAAAAGGTAAATTTGAAAAAGATGCATTTACAAAATTACAAGCAGTTGTTGAGAAAGCCAAAATACTGCCAAAATTCAGGGTTATTGGTGTACATGGAAAATTTTTCGCCAACAGCGGTTCTTCAATTGTTCAGGAACTGGCATTTTCGCTTGCACAGGGTGCGGAGTATTTAACACAACTCACAGAGCTGGGAATGAATGCAGATGATGCTGCCAAATCCATCAAATTCAATTTTGGCATTGGCAACAATTATTTCATGGAAATTGCAAAATTGCGGGCTGCCCGCTTATTATGGGCACAAATTGTTAAAGCTTACGGACCGGAAAATGATTGTTCAGCCAAATTGATCGCCCACAGCGAAACAAACCGTTATAATCTTACCATTTATGACCCGCATGTAAATATGCTTCGCACACAAACCGAAGCAATGTCGGCTGCGTTGGGTGGTGCACATTCAATAACTGTTTTGCCATTTAATGCCATTTACGAAACTCCCACAGAATTTTCAGAACGAATTGCCCGTAACCAGCAGATTTTGTTAAAAGAAGAGTCATATCTGGATAAAGTTTCTGACCCTGCGGCAGGTTCATATTATATCGAGAATTTAACTGATTCACTTGTAAAACAAGCATGGAGTTTGTTTTTAACGATTCAGGAAAAAGGTGGGTTTTTAGCTGCATTCGCTGAAGGTTTTATCCAAAAGGAAATAAAAGCAATGGCAACCAAACGCGATTTGAATATTGCTTTACGACGCGAAAACCTGCTGGGTACAAATCAATTTCCAAATTTCACCGAAAAAATTACAGCAGAATTTGATGGTTCAATTTTCGAACCTGTTGATTTAACGGTAAAAGATGCAGAAGTTGAAACACTGAAGCCATACCGTGGCGCCCAGGCGTTCGAAGCGCTTCGCTATTCAACAGATGTTTTTTCAAAAACAAACAAACGTCCGGTTGCATTTATGCTCACCATCGGAAACCTGACTTTCAGAAAAGCACGTGCACAATTTAGCTGCAACTTTTTTGCTGTTGCCGGTTTTACTGTAATCGACAACAACGGATTTAACACAATTGACGAAGGAGTTGCCGCCGCAAAAGCTGCCAATGCTGATATTGTTGTTTTGTGCAGTTCTGATGAAGAATATGCTGAACTGGCTCCAAAAGCTGCTGAACTTTTGGAAAACGAAATTTTGGTTGTTGCCGGAGCCCCTGCCTGCCAGGCTGAATTGGAAGCCAGGGGAATTAAAAATTTCATCAGTGTTAAAAGTAATATTCTGGAAGAACTGGAAGCGTATCAGGAAAATTTAGGAATCTAAACAATAGTAGCAAGATTAAAAGACACAAGTAGCAAGACAAAAATAAAGAGATAAAAGATCAGAAATCTTCTGAATTCAATCTTGATTCTCGAGACACTTCACCAGAAGCTTTCCTAATCTTGATACTTGATACTTTTCTTCTTGATACAAAAACAAAAAAAATTATGAAACCGAATTTCAAAGACATAAATATAAAATCTACCGCTCAGCAGGAAAATACCGCTGAATGGGTAGCGAAAAACAAAATCGAGAAAAACTGGAAAACTCCGGAGCAAATTCCTGTAAAACCTGTTTATACCAAAGAAGATTTGGAAGGAATGGAACATTTGAATTATGCTGCCGGAGTAGCGCCTTTTCTGCGTGGTCCGTATTCATCAATGTATGTTATGCAACCCTGGACTATTCGTCAGTATGCCGGCTTTTCAACTGCTGAAGAATCAAATGCTTTTTACCGCCGTAATTTGGCAGCGGGCCAAAAAGGTTTGTCTGTTGCATTCGACCTTGCCACACACCGCGGTTACGACTCTGATCATCCACGGGTAATTGGTGATGTTGGGAAAGCCGGTGTTGCCATCGATTCAATTCTTGATATGAAAATCCTGTTCGACCAGATTCCACTCGATAAAATGTCGGTGTCGATGACAATGAACGGAGCAGTTTTACCGGTTCTGGCATTTTATATTGTTACCGGTCTGGAACAGGGTGCAACGCTCGAACAACTTTCAGGAACCATTCAAAACGATATTCTGAAAGAATTTATGGTGCGCAACACGTACATTTATCCGCCTGAATTCTCAATGAAAATCATCGCCGATATTTTCGAGTTCACTTCGAAGAACATGCCGAAATTCAACTCGATTTCGATTTCGGGATACCACATGCAGGAAGCCGGTGCCACTGCCGATATTGAAATGGCATACACACTGGCCGACGGATTGGAATACTTACGCGCCGGAATCAACGCCGGAATGGACATCGATGCTTTTGCACCGCGTTTGTCGTTTTTCTGGGCAATTGGCATGAACCACTTTATGGAAATTGCCAAAATGCGCGCTGCACGAATGATTTGGGCGAAACTGGTTAAACAGTTCAATCCGAAAAATCCAAAATCGATGGCGCTGCGCACTCACTCGCAAACTTCGGGCTGGTCGTTAACCGAGCAGGATCCGTTTAACAATGTGGGCAGAACAGCAATTGAAGCGATGGCTGCGGCACTTGGCCACACACAAAGTTTGCACACAAATGCACTTGATGAAGCGATTGCATTGCCAACCGATTTCTCAGCACGAATTGCACGTAACACGCAGATTTATCTGCAACAGGAAACTGAAATCTGCCGCTCTGTTGACCCATGGGCAGGTTCGTATTATGTTGAAACACTTACAAACGAACTGGCGCAAAAAGCATGGACATTAATTGAAGAGGTTGAAAAACTGGGCGGTATGGCAAAAGCCATAGAAACCGGTGTGCCAAAAATGCGTATTGAAGAAGCTGCTGCCCGTGCTCAGGGAAAAATCGACAGCGGAACACAAACCATAGTTGGTATCAACAAATACCGTCTGGAAAAAGAAGACCCGATTGATATCTTGGATATCGACAACACAGCGGTTCGCCTGTCGCAAATTGAACGACTGAAAACTTTACGTGCAAACAGGAATGAAGCTGAAGTTCAGGCTTCGCTCGCAGCAATTACCAAAGCCGCAGAAACAGGAAAAGGCAATTTGTTGGAATTGGCGATTGATGCAGCACAAAAACGTGCATCTTTGGGAGAAATTTCGGATGCCTGCGAAAAAGTGGCAGGCCGTTATAAAGCAGTAATCAGAACAATTGAAGGCGTGTATAAATCGGAAGCACAAGGAAAAGACGAGTTTAAGGAAGCTCAGGAACTGGCGAAAAAATTTGCTGAAATGGAAGGCCGCCAGCCACGTATTATGATTGCCAAAATGGGTCAGGATGGACACGACCGCGGCGCAAAAGTTGTTGCCACAGGTTATGCCGACCTTGGTTTCGACGTTGATATGGGACCGTTGTTCCAGACTCCGGAAGAAGCCGCAAAACAAGCTGTTGAAAACGACGTGCACGTTTTGGGAGTTTCATCGCTGGCAGCAGGCCACAAAACTTTGGTGCCTGCTGTTATCGAAGAACTGAAAAAACTGGGCCGCGACGATATCATGGTAATTTGCGGCGGAGTTATTCCGGCTCAGGATTACCAGTATTTATACGACGCCGGTGCCGTTGCCATTTTTGGCCCCGGAACCAGTGTTGCCGCTGCCGGAAAGAAAATTCTGGAGATATTGATTGAGGCGTTTAAGTAAAAGAAGCCTCTCCCCGGCCCTCTCCAAAGGAGAGGGAGGAAGAAAAGAAAAATTTCGTAATAAGATAGAAAGCCGGTTCCG
>DAOPKR010000074.1:0-6115 GCA_035391305.1 Draconibacterium sp. | reverse complement strand
AAAATCCGGTACGGATTCGATTTTCGTAAAAGATTTTCATAAATATTTACATTCTGTGTAACGAATCAACTAATTTCAGGTATTGATTACAGTTGAACGATTAAAAAACAATCGATATTAAAATTTGAATGACTGAACGGCTGAGTGATGAAATACTGATGGAGCAACTGGTGCGCGGCGATAAACGGGCGGCCGGTATATTGTACGACAGGTATTACAAACAGGTTTACGGGTATTTTGTGCGCATGACCAACGACTTGGAAATCAGCCGTGATCTCACGCAAAACGTTTTTTTGAAAATACTGAAATACAGCCACAGCTGGAAAGACGACAAAGTTTTTGCCTACTGGCTTTTCCGAATTGCACGAAACATTCTGATTGACTACTACAATGAATCGCGGAAATTTTTTAGTGTGGAAGAAGAACAGGAAATAGTTGTTAAAGACCAGGCCGAATCGGTGAGGGAAGCTGACATGAAAGAATCTTTCGGTTTTCTGATGGAAGCAATGTCGCAACTGCCGCCTGAATACCGCGAACTGATTGAGCTGAACCGTTTTCAGGGTTTTTCATACCGAGAGATTGCACAAACAGTTCTGTCAACTGAAAATGCCGTGAAAGTGAAAACATTCAGGGCAATACAAAAACTAAAGGAAATTTATACCAAAATAATGATTGAGTGATGAAAAAATGTGATGAAATAAGAATTGAACTTCCTGAATACATTGACGGAATGCTTGATGAAAAAACTTCAGCATGGGTGAGCGAACACCTTGAATCGTGCGATTCGTGCAGGAAACTTCACTCCGAGATGAGTTCATTTTTAAAATTTACAGGTTCATTTCCTCCTGTTGAACCACCCGCTGGCATGAAAGAAGAATTTATGAAATTGGCCGGTCTGAATGAAAAAAATACAGCAAAAAAAGTGTCGTTTCCGGCGTGGTTAAAAGTTGCGGCTTCGGTATTAATTATTGCAGGCACTTTTATAACCGGATATTTTTCAGGCTCAAAAAATAAGGAAATTACAAGCTTGCAGGCTGAACTAACCGAAATGAAACAGGAAGTTTTACTGGCAGGGTTGAGCGAATATTCGGGACCACAAAAAATACAGGCAGTTTACAATATTAAATCATCGGGCCAGGCAAGTGAAACTCTTGTTGACGCGCTGGTAAACACCATGAACAGCGATAAAAACGTAAATGTCAGGCTGGCTGCAATCAACGCTTTGTCGGAAATGATGGACAAAAACCAAAAAATCAAAACCGAACTCATCAATTCCTTGTCTGTTCAGGAGAACCCGCTTTTGCAGATTTCCCTCATCCAGGTGCTAACTGAATCGGGTGTTAAAGAAGCCAAAGATGAAATTGAATCGATATCGAACAATGAAAACACAAACGAACAGGTGAAAGAATATGCAAAGAATATGGTAAAAACAATCATATAATCCGAAAGCCAGATTTAACGCCGGCTAATGAAATCTTTCGGATCAAGTTGAATAAATTAAAAACAATCTGAAACTGATATTTGAGACAGAAAATAAATTAATCATGTGTTGGTTTCGTAAAAACTTTAAAAAATAAAACAGATGAAAAGAGTAATATTTGTAGCAGTTGTAATTATTTCCCCCTTGCTGATATTTGGACAGGGGAAAAAATTTGAGTACACCCCAAAAGTGAAAAACCAGGTTCAGATCGTAAATCTTTTGGGCGAAGTTTCGGTTAAAAATGCAGGCGGAAACGCAATTGTTATTGAATCGGATTTTGATATGGAACGCCCTGAACGCGCTGACGGGTTAAAGTTACTGGGTGGTATGGAAGACAATACCGAACTTGGAATAAATTTATCTGAAGAAAACGGTGTGGTAACCATTTCGGGAATTACAAAACAGGTTAAGGATTTCAAATACACGATTTCTGTTCCGCAGGGAATTGCTGTAAATTTAGATTACAACAGTCCGTTTGCCAGCAACGACATAACCATTGATTCATACAAAGGCAGCCTCGAAATTAAAACACTGAACGCAAATGTAAAATTAACAAATTGCAGCGGCCCGTTCACTGTTAATTCAATAAGCGGAAATGTAGAGGCAGTTTTCAGCAGTTTAAGCCAGGGCGAACCATCTTCGCTGGCTTCGGTCAGCGGGTTTATTGATATAACTTTGCCTGGCGACAGTAAAGCAACATTCGATATCAGCAATGTAACAGGCAATGTTTACAATAACCTGAATCTTGTTGGCGGATCAACAGAAAAAGAAGATAAAAGATCTGATGGATTAGGTTCTATTAAATATGGAAGTGGGAAAAACAACTACACACTAAACGGTGGAGGTTCAAAAATTTTACTCAAATCAGTTTCAGGGAATATTTACCTGCGTAAAAAATAGCCGCCATGAAACGATTTTTAATAGCATCAGCAATTATTTTGGGAGCTGTAACAGTTGCATTTTCCCAAAAAATAATCGACAAAAAAATTGAAGCCGATGGAAAGAAAGCTGAAATGAAACTTAGTTTTGCCGACAATATTAAAATTGAAGTGTGGAACAACGATTACATTGGTTTTCACGCAACTGCCAATATTGATGAAAACAGGTACAACGATTTTTATAATCTGAATGTCAACGAAAAAACGGGTAAAGTTGAAATTATTGAAGACGTTGATTTTGACGGAATCAAAAAGAAAACCGGAGAAAAAAACCTTTGCAATTTCAACACCGAAATCAACTACACAATAAAAATTCCGAAAAACCTGAATTTCAGTGTAAACACCATTTCAGGCGAAGTAGAACTGATTGGCTGTGAAGGCGAAATGGCGGTTAACTCGGTTAGCGGATTTATCGATTATTCAATTCCTGAAAAACTAAAAGCTAAAATCGATTTGTCAACAGTAACCGGCGACGTTTATTCAAATGTTAAATTCGACAATGCCGATTCGAAAGAAATTTCGTGGGTGGGAACCAAACGCGAACTTACCTTAAACGGTGGGAACAAGGATGTGGAACTAAAAACAGTTAGCGGCGACATTTTTCTGCGAAAATATTAACCGGAAAATTTTATTTCGAAAACACAAAAACCATTGGATTCTATATCTAATGGTTTTTATGTTTTGAGCTTACAGTTTTCCAAGGGCTTCAAAAATTTCTTCATTGTCGGCCCTGCCACCATGTGTTGTACTTATTTTTGAAAACACAATTTCGCCATTTTTACTGATAACAAAAGTTGACGGATACGCAGTTTCCTTTGGGGCATCCCAGCGCAATCCGTATTTATTTATCATTGAATAATCAGGGTCAATTGCGAAATAGAAATTATCAGGGAAATTAAAATCTTCAGTAAATTCTTTTGCATGGTTTTGCAAATCATCAGAAGGACCGGGATAAACCATTAAAACAACAGTTTTTAATTCTGAAAACTCATCAGCATCAGAAATCAAACCACCAACCTGTTTTGTGCAAATTGGACACTGATATCCCGGCCAGCCCCGCAAAACGATTAAAACCACTGAATTGCTTTTTAATAACTCACTTAACTGAATATCATTTCCCTGAATGGTTTTCAGTTTAAAATCAGTTGCTTTTTCTCCAACTGCAATATTTGTAAAATCCTGGGCAAATGATTGTATTGAAATGAAAATCAAAACAATTAATACTATCCTTTTCATGACTTTTTTAATTTTTACAACTGAATATATCAACAGAATGAATACTTAAAAGTTTTGTATTTCGGTTGCATTTTTTTCTACATTTGGTTTTAATAAATTCAAAAAAAGATGAAAAACTATACTTTGGCTAAACTTTACAACGAAACATTTCAGAATAACTGGGATAAACTTGCATTTACCGACTACGAAGGCAAAGATTTTAAATACAGTGAAGTCGCAAAAACCATTATGTCTCTGCAACTTTTCTATCAGATTATGGGTTTGCAAAAGGGAGATAAAATTGCTGTACTTGGCAGAAATTCAGCAAATTGGGGAGCAACTTTTCTTTCGGCTGTTTCATCAGGTTTGGTAATCGTTCCGGTTTTGCCCGACTTTAATAAAAGCGATACAAACCACATAATTAACCATTCGGAAGCAAAAATTGTAGTTGGTGCAAAATCGTTGCTCGACAAAATTGACATGGAAAATTTGCCTTTGACACAGGCAGTTTTGGTACTCGAAGACTTTTCCTTGTTTAAAGCCAAAGATGAAAATGTTCAATACAAAATTGCTGATTCATTTCAGTATTACGATAAAAATCAATTGAAAAGGACAGGCTTTGCCTTTCAGGAATGGAAACCTGACGAACCTTGCGTAATTTCATATACTTCGGGAACTTCGGGGTTTACAAAAGGAGTGATGATACCTGAACGCAGTTTGGTTTCGAATATCATTTTTGCACGCGAACACATGCCTCTGAAAACCGGCGATAAAATAGTTTCATTTTTACCGATGGCGCATGTTTATGGTTTACTTTTCGAGTTTTTGTTTCCGCTTTCACTTGGCTGCCACATTACATTTTTGAATAAAATGCCTGCTCCGGCGCTGCTTACAAAGGTTTTTGGCGAAATAAAACCTCACCTGGTACTTTCTGTTCCGCTAATTATCGAAAAAATTTACAAGAAAAGATTGTTGCCAACGCTTGAAAAACCAGTCATAAAAATATTGTTGCACATTCCTGGAATTTCGAATATTCTGCTCAAAAAAATAAAAGCAAAACTTGTTGAGACTTTTGGTGGCCGTTTTTTCGAAATAGTAATTGGCGGAGCGCCTTTGAATGCCGACGTTGAAAAGTTTTTCAAACGCATTAATTTTCCGTTTTCAATTGGTTATGGAATGACTGAATGCGGGCCGCTGATCAGTTATGAAGCCTGGGACAAAACCATGCAATCGTCAGCAGGAAAACTGGTTGACAGGATGGAAGTCCGAATCGATTCGGAAGACCCTTACAATGTTGTAGGTGAAATTCAGGTAAAAGGCGTGAATGTGATGCTTGGCTACTATAAAAATGAAGAAGCCACCCGCGAATCATTTACCGACGACGGATGGCTGAAAACAGGCGATCTGGGAATTATTGACAAAAACAATTTCATTTACATAAAAGGCCGGTCGAAAAACATGCTGCTCGGTCCGTCGGGGCAGAATATTTATCCTGAAGAAATAGAATCAAAATTAACCAACCAGCCATTTATTGCAGAATGTGTAGTCACCGAGCGAAAAGGAAAACTGATTGCGCTGATTTATCCTGATTTGGAAGCGTTAAAAACCGGGAATATTGAAGAATCGGCCATTCAAAAAATAATGGAAGAAAACATAAAAAAAACCAACCACGAACTGCCAAAATACGAACAATTGGCCGGATTTGAGATTGTAAATGAGGAATTTGAAAAAACGCCGAAAAAGAATATCAAACGGTTTAAATATGTGTAATCTAAGGCAGTTCAGTTTACATCATTAGAAAAATTGCAGTTATTAAAACCCTGAGTTTGGAACAAGGGAACACTGATAGCACAGATTTTTATGATTCCCGCTGATTTTCAACAGTAAATATCAGTTCAATCAGCGTCATCGGTGTCCTGTTTATTGCAAAAGTCAGCAATAATTTGCTTAGCTGCTTTAAAACAAACGCTTTCTTAATATATCACTTTTGCATGTGCACATCCACTTGTGGAAAGGGAATTTCAATTCCTGCATTATCGAGAGCAATTTTACCTTCCTCATAAACCCAAAAATAAATGTCCCAGTAATCTTCAGGTGCTGAATATGGCCGAACCACAAGGTTTACAGCGCTATCGGCCAACTCGGAAACACCAATAAAAGGGCCAGGTTCCTTCAACACTTTTGGATGGCTTTGTACAACTTTCATCAACACATCTTTTGCTTCTTTAATGTTGGAGTTGTATGAAATACCAAAATTCATGTCAACACGGATTACACCTTCAGTTGTGTAATTCACAATATTTCCGTTGGAAACTGCCGCATTTGGAAGTATTATTGTTTTATTTTCACCCGACAATAGAATCGTTACAAAAATGTGGATTTCCTTAACAGTACCTTTATGTCCTTGTGTTTCAATTACATCACCAACTTTGTAGGGTTTGAAAAGTAAAATCATAACCCCGCCGGCAAAATTGGCAAGTGT
>DAOPKR010000073.1:0-21185 GCA_035391305.1 Draconibacterium sp. | reverse complement strand
GCCTGAATTGCTGCTAAACGTGCGGCTTCAGCAGCGGCGGCTTCCTGTGCCAGACGCACTTTTTCGGCTTCGGCTTCGACAGCAAGTTTGGTTTGTTCTGCAATCAAAATATCTATTTTTGCAATCATCTCCGAAGGGTAAGTTTCCTTTGGTTTTATGCGGGCTGCATCATTGAAAGCCTCTTTAGATTTTTCATAAGATTTCTGGTTAAACAATCCGTCCGCCTTTGCCACCGCCTGCTGGTAATCCTGGTTTGTTTTTGCAATCTGGCTTAAAATCGAATTTATTTCCAAAATCCTGTCCTTAGGATATTTTTCCTTTGGTTTGATTCCGGCAGCTTCTGTATATTTTCCCTTAGCATTTTCGTAATCGCTTGACTTTAAAAAATCGTCAGCCGAAGTTATTGCCGAATTATATTTTTCATCAACTCCCTGCGCGGCAAGTATGATATCAATTTCTTTTACACGATCAAGTGCATGTTTATCGTTTGCCTGCAATCCAAGCGCTTCCCGATAATGAGTTTTCGAATCGTTATAACTTTTTGCGTTAAACTCATTGTCAGCTTTTGCAATTAACTCAGCAAAATTGCCTTCGATCTGAAGTTTCTGATTAATTTCTTCAATACGCTGTAAAGCATATTTTTCATCGGGCAAAATTTGAGAGGCAGCAACATAATCATTCAACGCTTCTTTATAAAGCTGTTTTTTATAGGATTTATCGGCAGAAGCAATCAGTTTATCATACATTAACTTATCGGCCAGCCCCTGCATCACCCCTTTAACTTCTTCTATTTTTGCTGTAGCCGGTTTGTCCCCGGGTTTTAAATTCAAAGCATTTTCATATGATGCAAGCGATTTTTCGTAAAACTGCTTTTGAAACATAATTTCGCCTTGTTGCATGGCCTGCTCGTAGCTTTTTTGTTTTTCGGCATTGTTTGCCTCATTTGCCAGAATGTCGCCTATTTCTTTCAGCTTGCTTTTTGGATATGCTTCATTTGGTTTTATGCCAAGCGCTTCCTGATAACTTTTTGATGCTTCGTTGTATAACAACTGCTTAAAAGAGTTATCAGCCTGTGCAATAATATTTTCATACTGTTCGTCGGCCAATTTCTTTTTCAGCAAATCGTTAATCAGTTTAATCTGCTGATTGGCATAACTATCAGTTGGTTTGATTGAAAGAGCACGGTTATATGAATTCTTTGCTTCGGCATACTTTTTTTGTTCAAAGTATAAATCAGCTTCCTTAATTAATGCCGAAAACCTTTCTGCCAATGCTTTATCGAGATCGGCGGCAACCATCATTAACCCAAGCAAATCGTTTATCTCGGCAATCCTGTCTTTTGGAAACTGTTCGTTAGGGAAAATTTTACCTGCTGCCTTAAAACCGTCAAGCGCCGATAAAAATTCCTCTTTACTGTATTCCTTGCTGGCCTGCTTTAGCAATTCATCATATTCTTTTTTCATTTCAGCCAGCTCAGCCTTGGTAAGTTTCGACAGGTAATCGGATTCCTTACCAATCATTTTTGACTGCAAAACTGCCTGTTCAATAAGTTTGGCAATCTGCGCATCATTGTAATATAATTCAGAGATGAAATTATCTACATTTGGGTTATAATAAATTTTGAGTATTGTATTGTCAACAAACGATTTATCAATTCCGGGGATTTCTGTAAACAGATTAATATCAAGCGGAAAGGGAGGAAACTTTGGATCTGCCTGAAGAACGGTTTTTGGTACTGCGGATTCGACAACAATTTTCTGGGAGAAATTATCTTTAAGACTGAAGATCAACTCGTATTTGTGGTTATAATTGAGCTCTACTTTATAGTTTCCATCGGCACCAACTCCATAATTGTCCAACCTGCGGCCATCCATAAACATTTGGATTACAGCTCCCTCAACACTTCCCTGCTGAACACTTAATTTGCCTTCAACAGCAATTCCGTTGCTTCTTTGTGCTGAAAGCGAAAAAGCACAAAAAAATAAAATCAGACTTAAAATAAAGCGCACCTGAAAAAATACCTTCATAATCAAATTAAATAAACAAAAAACGAAGATATAAACAATAAATTATCACAACCTACCATTAAATTAAAATGGTATTTTTTCAATAAAATAATTCGAATTACAATCAAATTAAATATAAAAGTGTTAGTTTGCTTTCGATTTAACCGATCGGGAATATTTTATCTATGAAACGGGAAGCCAGTCTATTTGAAGCAATCATACCAATTATTTTTTTAATAGTATTATTAACGCTGAATGTTTTTCTTTTTGATGATACGCTCGCCGGTCCAAATCAGATTGCACTGATACTTGCAGCTACCTTTGCAGGGTTAATAGCAATGCGGTTGGGATACCACTGGGATTCGGTAAGGGCTAAAGTTGTTACAACTATTGGTTCGGCAATGCCGTCGATACTGATTTTGTTGCTTATCGGTTCGCTGGCCGGAACATGGATGATAAGCGGAGTTGTGCCGGCAATGATTTATTATGGGCTGAACATTGTAAACCCGAAATTATTTCTTGTAACAGCAGTACTTGTGGGGTCGATTGTTAGCGTTGCCACCGGCAGTTCGTGGTCAACGGTGGCAACAATTGGTGTAGCTTTACTTGGAATAGGAAAAGCATTGGGAATGAACGAAGCCGTTGTTGCGGGAGCAATAATCAGCGGGGCCTATTTTGGTGATAAAATGAGCCCGCTCAGCGATACCACAAACCTTGCTCCCGCAATGGCCGGGACTGATTTGTTTACCCACATAAAATACATGGCTTTTACTACAACACCCACATATATTTTAACCTTACTCATTTTCCTTGTTATTGGATTCAGATATGACTTTGGTGGGACAGTAATAAATATCGAATCAGTACAAAATGCAATTGACGGCACTTTTAACATAAATCCATTACTGTTTCTTGTTCCCCTGATATTGTTCGCAATAATTATTTTAAAAGTCTCTCCCATACCGGCTCTTATTGCAGGGACTTTGCTTGGTGGTATTTTTGGAATTATTTTTCAGTCCGAAGTAATTAAAACAATTTCGGGAGTTACTGATAATTATGCAAAAGCTTCATACATTTCAGTGATGCAATCGATGTTTGGTGATATTTCACTATCCACCTCCGATCCAAAAATAACTGAACTATTGAGCACGTCGGGAATGCGGGGCATGCTGGATACCATTTGGCTGATTCTTTCGGCCATGGTTTTTGGAGGAATAATGGAATCGGCAGGATTGCTCAGACGAATTACACAACCAATCATCAAATATGCAAAAAGTACAGGAAGCCTTGTCGCTTCAACGGTTGTTACCTGTGTGTTTTTTAATACCACAGCATCAGACCAGTATCTTGCGATAGTGGTACCGGGACGGATGTTCAGAAAATCATACGCAGATAAAGGTTTGGCACCTGAACTTTTAAGCCGGACTCTTGAAGACAGTGGAACAGTAACTTCTGTTTTGGTACCCTGGAATACTTGTGGTGCAACTCAGTCAAGGGTTTTGGGTGTTGACACGTGGGCTTATGCGCCGTATGCCTTTTTCAACATTATCAGCCCTTTAATGACCATTTTGGTGGCTTACCTGAATATCAAAATAAGGAGGATTGCTGTACCGGAAAATTCCGGCGAAATCAATAAACAATAAAATTTTAACACAAAAAAAAGGGTTCTGTTTTCATAGAACCCTTTTTAATATATCTCTTTGTTAAACTACTTCAACATTAATTGCCACCGGACCTTTGTCGTTTTCCTTTATTTCAAATTCAACCGACTGCCCTGCCTCCAAGGAAAAGACGTTGTCTTTAACTCCTGAACGATGCACAAATAAATCTTTGTTGTCTTCAGACTGGATAAATCCAAAACCTTTTACTGCATCGTACCATTTTACGGTACCTTTCATTTGCTGATTAGTAACGTTCTCTGCGTTGGTAGCCGCCGCCACCACCGCCGCGACGATCACCACCGCGATCACCACCGCGACCACCACCGCCACCGGTAGTTTCACGAGGTTTTGATTCGTTCACTTTGATGTTTCTGCCGCTTACTTCAGCATTGTTAAGTTCTTTGATAGCATTGTTTGCTTCTTCATCGTTTTCCATTTCAACGAATCCAAAACCTTTACTTCTTCCTGAAAATTTATCAGAAATAATTTTGGTTGAAGCTACTTCACCATACTCTTCGAAAATTTCTTTTAAATCTTCCTCGCCTAAATTGAATGGAAGATTTCCAACATAAATGTTCATTTGTTCCTTTTTAAAAATTAATAAATCCAATTTTTTAAATTACTAAACAGTAGCACCAAACCTGTGTTACAATTCCAGGATTTAAGAATATTACAAAATTGGAAAACCCTGATTTACAAATAAATTCCGTGGATAAAAACAAGAAAGGAGAACCGCCCGACTGTCTCAAAAAATTCATTAAAAAAAGACCATCTTATTAAGAATCAAACAGTTTTAGAGTGAGAACCCGATAACTACCATCATTTTAACGCGCCAAAGGTAAACTATTATTCCAATAAACAATTAGAATTACGCTAATTTTTAAGAAGTGGGGCTTTTTAAATCATTTAATTACAATGAGATAATTATTTTACCAAATCGCCGATGACAATGCTGCCAAGGAAACAGCCAAAAATTGGTGGCATGTATGAAATGGTGCCAACTGATGATCTTTTGTTTCTTCCATTTTCAATCCTGACAGCATTTTTATCAATCTCTTCCGGAGAAAACACAACTTTTACCCCCTTTTCGATACCCAGTTTTGCAAGTTTTTTACGAAAAACCCTTGCCAATTTGCAATTGTGTGTTTTTGATATATCGGTAATTTGAACTTTCATTGGATCGGTTTTTCCGCCAGCTCCCATTGAACTTGCAACACGTAAACCCATTCGAACCGAATGGTAAACCAGTGAAACTTTTGGTGCAAGAGTATCAATGGCATCAACAACGTAATCAAAAGCCTGGCTGTTTAGCAATTCTACAATTTCAGATTCAGTAATATAATCGTTTACTACGGTTAGTTCAACTTCAGGATTAATATCCCGAAAACGACCAGCGAGTATTTCTGCCTTTTGTTTTCCGGTATTGCTGATGAGCGCCGGGAGTTGGCGGTTACGGTTAGTTGATTCAACGATGTCTCCGTCCACAATGGTCATTTTTCCAATTCCTGCCCGGCAAAGTTGCTCGGCTGCATAAGCACCAACCCCACCCAAACCAACAACCAAAATGTTGGCTTTTTTTAATTTATCCAATTTTTCATTGCCAAAAAGTAATTCAGTTCTGTCTAACCAATTCATTTTAATTTTGAATTTTATATTTTATAGTAACGGGTTATTGGTTAATGGATTTGACGCCAACTTTCATTCGCTGCTTCGAGTTGTTAACTGTTTTTTGGAACCTGTATTTATCATTAAAATCTGCTAATCAACGAACTTTCAATTCTGTTAAAGTTATTCCAGACTTCTGTTTTTAAGATTTCCATTGAAACATTTTTTAACTCTGCTGCTCTTTTATAAATAATATCTACTTCTCTGTCGTATTCATCAGTTTCGAAGAATATTTTTTCCATAGGGAGGTATTTTAATGATTCAATGGATTTTGAGTTTTCATTAAAAAGGCTTTTGCCAAAAGAAAACATGAATCCGTGCCTGGCAAGTTGCTGAGTTGTTTGTACATTACCGTTGTAACCGTGTAAAATCCAGGGCATTTCGGGATGCAACTTCTGATGTATTTCGAACACTTCGTTATATGCTTTTACACAATGAATAATCAAAGGCCTATGAAATTCTTCGGCAATTAAAATATGTGCCATAAAAACACGTTTCTGTTCTTCAAAATCTGCATCAATACTTTTATCGAGGCCACACTCTCCAACAAAACACACATGGTCAAATTCAAGCACTTCTTCTAAAACTCGCAACATTTCATTGTTTTCTTCCAGCGATTTTAAATGCCATGGGTGCAACCCGACGGAATAAAAATTACGACCGGTAAAAGCGGCAAACCCTTCGCCCGGAAATATATTCTGAACAATTATCGTATCTGTTTCAATTCGATCAGGATGCGTGTGTATATCTACAAAAGGAATCGGATTCATTTTTTTTAAACTTAACCTGGAATAATAACTGATTTGAGGTCAAACTCCTGGTTAACAGATTTCGAATATCTTTTTCATAACGTTTTCCACTCCGTCAGCAATCTGACTGATATTTGCATCAAGCATATAACAGGGCGTGGTTATCAGTTTATATTTTGGGTCGAACACTATTTCGCCATGACTTTTCTCAATATGAATTGCACCAAATGTTTCTATTGCAGCCGAAGCTGCTTCTTCATTACCAATTGTTACTTCAACATCGACAAGAACTTTTGCCAATAAAACCGGCGAAATACAAAGTGCCCCAATTGGTTTTTCTTCGATAACCGTATTCCTTATTGCTTTTTCAACTTCGGCATTTACTGAACAACCAGTTCCTTCGAAAGCATAGGTACAAAGATTTTTTGCCACACCAAATCCACCGGGAAAAACAATTGCATCAAACTCTTTTGCCTTGTATTCCGAAAGCGGTTTTATATTACCGCGTGCTATTCTGGCGGCTTCAACCAAAACATTTCGGGTTTCGTGCATTTCTTTGCCTGTGAGATGATTGATCACATGTGCCTGCTCAATATCGGGGGCAAAGCATTGATATTGCGCTCCGTTTCGGGCAATGGCGAGTAATGTTAAGGTTGCTTCATGGATTTCTGAGCCATCATAAACCCCGCTTCCTGCTAAAACAACTGCTATTTTTTTCATAGTGAACTTGTCTAATTATTTTCGTTTTCAAAATTAAGCTTTAATCATGAAAACGAAAATTGAGTGTATGAAATATTAATAAATAAATGTGGAACATTAATATTCTTTACGGCGGTTTTTACTACCGGGGAAACTCTACCATTTTGAAAAACAATCCAAAGAATTGGAATAAGCCCCCTTAATCGTCACATAGGTTTAATTATCTTTAGGCCTCTAAAAAATAAACTAAAAAAATGAAAAATATCTTTTGGACTGCAACGCTGTTACTACTGCTCAACCCAATACAATTATTTTCAGAAAACAACAGGCACAAATTTATTAATAAAGTTGACCTTTTCACTTGCACTTCCTCAGACTTTGGACAACTGGATCCGGCGGCCTGTGTACCTTTTGGAATGGTAAAACTTGGACCTGAAACAAATCCGGGCAACCATAGTGGATATAATTTTACGTCAAAAAAGATAAAGGGATTTTCACATAATCGTTTACCTGGAGTCGGCTGTAACGGTGCAGGAGGTAATATTCTCGTACTTCCCGGAATTGGCGATTTTTTAAATCCGAACGCTTTAGTTGACAAAAAAACCGAACATGCGCATCCTGGTTATTATAAAATTAAGCTTGCGGAGAGTGGGATTCTGGCAGAACTTACCGCAAATAATTATGTTGGTATCCATAAATACACTTTTCCTGAACCAGGTCAATCGTTTCTAATGTTTGATTTCGGTTACAATCTTTCAAAACTAATTTCAAATGGGTACGAGATTAAAGATAATCAAACAATTACAGGCTTCATTCGGGCAACCAATAATTGCGATATTGGTGCATACACAACCTACTTTAGTATCCATTTTCCGAAACCGGTTACATTTGAGGAACAAACAGATGGAAAAGTAATTGCCCGTTTTCCTACAAAGTCGAACGAAACTTTTGTTTTGCAGGTTGCCCTATCTCCGATTAGTGTTGAACAAGCGGAAACAGATCGGCTAAACAGCATTGGGGTAAAAGAATTCGATGAAATAAAAAAAGATGCAGAAGAAAAATGGGAAAAGCTTTTAGGACGTGTAGAAGTGTCGGGGAATACTGAGTATGAAAAATTATTTTATACTCACCTGTATCACAGTTGCCTGACGCCTGTGAACTCTACCAGTACAACAGGAATATTTAAAGGCACTGACGGGAATATATATAAAGCAGATGGTTACATACATTACGACGGCTGGTCGATCTGGGATACATTCAGAAGTAAACTACCTTTGATATCCCTACTCTATCCTGAAATTTATCAGGATTTTGCAAAATCAATAGTTGATCTTTACAAATATGGCAAGTATGCAGGGGCGGGAGAAAATGAACCTGTACCCACCTGTCGCACTGAACACGCTGTTGGGATTTTATTGGATGCATTTCAAAAGGGGATGGACTTTGATTTGGGATCTGTCTGGACAGAAATTCTGACAGAAAGTGATTCTCTGCTATACAAAAGCCCCGACAACATTTTGGAAACTTCTTACGATTATTGGACTATTGCCCGGATAGCTGAAATGCTAAACAAAAAAGATGAAGCTGAAAAATTTCAGGATAAAGCGATGAACTATAAAAAAGTATGGAAAGAAAAGTTTCTGGTTATGGATGAAAATTCAGACATTATGCATGGAGATGGTTTATATGAAGGAACTTTATGGCAATATCGCTGGTTTGTACCTTTTGATTATGAAGGAGTATTTGAAATGCTGGGCGGCAAAGATGTATTTAGTCAACAGTTAGAATTTTTCTTTGAGAATGACCTTTATAACCATGGGAATCAACCAGACATACATGCTCCTTTTCTTTTTAACTACAGTGGCAAATCCTGGCTTACCCAAAAATGGGTCAATCAAATTCTGACAAAACCAATGGTACAGCATTACGGCACCCACAAAAAATGGGAGAAACCCTACCTGGGGAGAATTTATAAACTGGCCCCGGAAGGCTACATTGAAGAAATGGACGATGATGCCGGAACCATGTCGTCGTGGTACGTTTTAAGTTCAATGGGGTTGTTTCAGGTGTGTGTAGGAAATCCGGTTTATCAGCTCAGCGCACCTCTTTTCGAAAACATTGTAATTCATTATCCGCAAGGAAATGATTTTAACATAGAAGTCAAAAATCCTTCCGCAAAGAATTTTTACATTCAAAAAGTGGTTGTTAACGGAGGAAAATATGACAAGAATTTTATCCCATATAATATCATCAGAAAAGGAGGTAAAATGCTAATTGAACTGGAAGAAAAACCTAATACAAATTGGGGAGAAACTGCCGGAGCCTATTAGTAAGTTTTTCTTAATCAATTTCATCCAGATTATACGGAGTTTCCTGATAAACATAGTAATTCAACCAATTGGAAAAGAACAAATTAGCTGTCGATTTCCAGCGCATTAAAGGTGAATTTTCAGGGTTGTCATCAATATAATAATTTAGAGGCATGTCAATTGGCAGATTTTTGGCTTTGTCGCGTTTGTATTCACCGTCGAGTGTAAGTCGTGAATATTCGGAGTGGCCGGTAATAAAAAGCTGTTTGCCATTTTTCGCTTTCACAATGGAAACTCCTGCAATTTCAGAAGTTGCAATTATTTCTAGCGCATCCACTTTTTCAATATCTTCTGCACGTATTTCTGTATGACGGGAGTGAGGAATAAAAAATTCATCATCGAAACCCCTGAAAATGGGAAGTTGATTGTTGGTATTTGTATGTTTAAACACACCGAACATTTTTTTGTCAAGCGGATATTTTGGCACTTTGTAATAGTGGAACAGGGCTGCCTGTGCTGCCCAGCAAATAAACAAACTTGAGGTAACATGATGCTCTGCCCAGCCGAGAATTTGCTTCATTTCCTCCCAGTAAGTGACTTCCTCAAATGGCAACTGTTCAACAGGTGCACCGGTAATAATCATCCCGTCGTACTTTTTGTTTTTTAACTGATCGAAATCACGGTAAAATTCCTTCATATGTTCTGAAGGCGTATTCTTTGGTTCGTGGCCCTTAATTTTCATAAAATCGATTTCGATTTGCAGCGGCGAATTGGAAAGCAAACGCAACAAATCGGTTTCAGTTGAAATTTTTAAAGGCATCAAATTCAGAATAATTATTTTGAGTGGACGAATATCCTGGTGTGCTGCCCGGGTTTCGTTCATCACAAAAATATTCTCTTCTTCAAGGATTTTGATGGCAGGTAAAGTATCCGGAATTTTTAATGGCATAAGACAGACAATTAGATAATTTGATTGAAGTAGTGAGATAAAGAAAATTTCCCTTCTCACTACTCATTACTTTTTACTCAATACAAAATTAGCCTATTTTAGAAAGTGCTTGTTCAAAGTCGGCAATAATATCGTCGATGTGCTCCAGACCAACACTAACACGCAATTGATTTGGATAAACACCAGCAGCAATTTGCGCAGCTTCGGGCAATTGCTGATGTGTAGTTGCAGCAGGCTGAATAATCAGTGTTTTTGAATCGCCGACATTTGCCAAATGACTTACCATTTCCAGATTATTAACAACCTGATTTGCTGTTTCTTTATCGCCTTTAACCGTAAACGACAAAACTCCACCCGCACCTTTTGTAAGGTATTTTTTTGCATTTTTATACGATGGATGGCTCTCGAGCCCGGGATAGTTGACTCCCGTAACTTTCGGATGTTTCTCAAGCCATTTTGCCAATGCCAAAGTATTTTGAACATGCCGTTCCATTCTTAACGATAAGGTCTCCAAACCCTGCAAAAGCAGGAATGAGTTAAACGGACTGATTGCCGGGCCAAAATCGCGCAAGCCCTCAACACGGGCTTTTATAATAAAACCGATGTTTCCAAATGGGCTATCGAAATTAAACACATCCCAAAATTTAAGTCCGTGATAACTGTCAGATGGTTCAGTTAACCCGGGGAATTTACCGTTACCCCAATTGAAATTTCCGGCATCCACAATGACACCACCAATACTTGTCCCGTGTCCACCAATCCATTTTGTTGCCGATTCAACAACTATATTTGCTCCGTGTTCTATAGGTCTGAAAAGATAACCTCCTCCTGCAAATGTATTGTCAACAACCAGCGGAATGTCGTATTTCTTTGCGAGAGCGGCAATTGCATCAAAATCAGGAACATTAAAACCCGGGTTACCAATTGTTTCAACATAAATGGCTTTTGTTTTTTCGTCAATTAGTTTTTCAAATGAATCGGGTTCCAGATCGGCAGCAAACCGCGCTTCTATCCCAAGTTTTTTTAACGAAACTTTTAGCTGATTGTAACTTCCTCCGTATAAATATGGCGAAGTTACCAGATTGTCTCCCAAATCGAGAATTGTTGTAAACACAAGAAATTGTGCAGCATGTCCTGAAGCCACAGACAAAGCGGCAACACCACCTTCCAGAGCAGCAATTCTTTGTTCAAAAACATCAGAAGTTGGGTTCATGATTCGCGTGTAAATGTTGCCAAATTCCTTCAATGCAAACAGGTTTGCCGCATGTTCGGCATTGTTAAAAACATACGAAGTTGTTTGATAAATTGGCACTGCCCGAGAATTTGTTGTTGCATCGGGTTTTTGTCCTGCATGTTGCTGCAGTGTTTCGAAACTTAATTTTTTTGTTGTCATTTTTATTTATTTTTTGGGTTAGAAAAAAACTTGTTTTAATATCTTCTGAAAACACCTGAATAAATTTTATTTCCTTTCTTTATTGGAATTTATTTAGCGTCCTCAAAAAATGCTTTATATATTTCACGTACACTTTTTTCCTTGTCTGAACTTTTTACCACAAGGTAACTTACCAAATCAGAAGCGCCCGAACCACTTAAAACCACATTGATTTTATGCTGGGCAACTGCATTGAATATTTTGGCCGAAACGCCGTAATTTTGCTGCATACCGTGACCAATTATTCCAATAAGCGACACGTTTTTTATTAAATGGATTTCTTTCACAGAAGTAAACCCAAGTTTTTGGATTAAACGCAGTGCTCTGTCGCCGGTGCCTTTTTCCAAAATGAAATTGATTGAAATCTGCGAAGTAATTACCGACTTAATATTTATGCCTGCATCGTTTAAACAATTGGTAACTTTTGCAAGAATCCCGGGTTTCAAACCAACACCGGGCCCGTCTAATTTCAGCAACGAAATATCGTCGGAACATGCCACACTTTTCACAATTTTTTCATCAACAAAAGTTTCGGTATTGACAATTGTGTCAATTTTCCCATTTTCGGTTGATGTGTTGAGGACTTGTATCGGAATATGAAGATGCTCAAGTGGTTCAACAGTTCGCGGATGAAACGAATAATGATCAAAATAAGCCAATTCACTCGCTTCGGAATATGTTAAACGTTCGATAACCGGCGGATTTTCCACAATTGCCGGATCAGCTTTTTGGAAAATATTGTCCAAACCCCACAACTCAAGTTTTTCAATACCGAGGAAAGCTGTCAGAGCTGCTGCAGTATAATCAGCTGCTGATTTCCCTGTGCGAACTGTTTTGGCATTCTTTGAAATCCCATAAGTTCCGGGAACCAAAAAAACAGCTTCAGGTAAAGCTAAAATTTTATCGGTGTTGACTGAAAGAAAAGTGGCGCTCCCGTAATCGGAAGTTGCTTTTAATTCAATCTCTTCAGGCCAGATTATCGATATTTCATTTCCTGAAAGATTCCACTGTGCAAGCAAAATTTCAACTGAAAGTTTTTCACTGTATGAAATTACCTGGTCTTTCAACGCTGGCGAATAATCTCCAATTAATGCAATGCCAGTTAAAAGGTTAACAAGTTGATCGGCCAAATGGAGGAAACTTAAAGTTGGTTGCTTTCCAACCCTGTCAGTAAAAAATAAATTTAATCTTAAAATCAACTTATCTGACGACAATTTTTGCTGAAAGATTTGTCCAAGGCTTTTTTCAACCCAGTCAAGTAATTCAGGAATTGCTGAGACCACAATCAGTTTTCGACCTGCCGATTGATTTAAATAATCCTTTAACTGATTGACTGAATTTTTGTTGCCGATACTACTGCCACCAAACCGAATAACACGATCCGACATATTAAAAAGTATTTTGTGAAAATTTTATTTGTAAAACGCGAAGAATAATATTTGCCTTCAATCCGTGTTTCAACAGAAAGAAGGCCTGCGCATACACATAGAAACAGACGGCAACATGAACGAACAGCAGATGCATTTTGCAACCGAAGTAAAACTGCTATTTAAATTTTTCGAAATCATTTCCTGCCGATTTTGTATGGCGCAAATATAAATTGATTTTTCGAAATGCCAAACTTATTTGGAATGAGTTTAGATTAAAATAACGTTTCATAAATTATTTCATAAAGCTAAACATTCGCGTATAACAATCATTTCTTTACTTTATCAACCACATTTCATCACTTACTTTTCGACCCAATGCGAACAATTTTTGAATTTGTAAGTTAAATTAGACAGTTAAACGGTTGAAATGGTATCAACCTTTTTAATTTTATTTAAACTCAATTAACTTTGCACGTCAAAAATTTTCATAATTATAAAACATGAGCAATAATCTGCTGAAAGGCAAAAAAGGGATCATATTTGGGGCATTGAACCCGGATTCGATTGCATGGAAGGTAGCCGAAAGGGCCCACGAAGAAGGAGCTTCTTTGATTATTACAAATACACCTGTTGCAGTGAGAATGGGGGAAACCAATGCACTGGCGGAAAAACTTAACACAATAGTTATTGGAGCCGATGCTACAAATGTTGACGACTTGAACAACCTTTTTATTCAATCAATGGAAAAACTGGGTGGTAAAATCGATTTTGTTCTGCATTCAATCGGTATGTCGCCAAACGTCAGAAAAGAAAGGCATTACAGTGATCTGGACTACAATTATCTGGATAAAACACTCGATGTTTCAGCTGTTTCATTTCATAAAGTTTTGCAAACAGCACGTAAACTTGATGCCATTAACGAATGGGGCTCTGTTGTGGCTCTTTCGTATGTTGCGGCACAACGCACATTTTTTGGTTATAACGATATGGCTGATGCAAAAGCACTGCTTGAGTCGATTGCCCGAAGTTTTGGATACATTTATGGCAGGGAACGAAGGGTTCGGATTAATACCATTTCGCAATCGCCAACCGTTACAACTGCCGGAAGCGGAGTTAAAGGTTTCGACAGGTTGCTCGATTTTGCGGAACGTATGTCGCCACTTGGTAATGCCACTGCCGATGAATGTGCTGATTATTGTATTACCTTGTTTTCGGATCTTACTAAAAAAGTTACGATGCAGAACCTGTTCCACGATGGTGGATTTTCGAATATGGGAATGAGTTTGAGGGCATTACAACAATACGAAAAAGGCTTAAATCATGATTGTGATTGCGGCCCAAAAGCAGCAGATCACAAATTTGATTAAATTTCTCGTTTAAAATTAATTGAATAATTTGGAAGAAACCGCTCTGAAATTTCAGGGCGGTTTCTTTTTATTTAAAAGAATTTCATTTAACGCATTTTAAAACATTTTAGAATTAATTTACCAAATCTTGAATTAGTTTTGAATAAAAAATTAGTCATGAAAAGTTTAACAGCAATTCTGATCTTTTTATTTTGTGCTTCAATTTCCATTCAGGCACAAAAAAACACTCCCCAGGAAAAATCAACAGTAAACAAAGAGTATGATGAAAACGGAAACCTGATCCAGTATGATTCAACTTATGTTTGGCAGTGGAATTCTGATTCAACAATTGGTTTTCCATCCAATCCTGATTCTATTTTTGGAAACTACTTTACTGAGTTTTTTGGTAATTTTAATTCCGATTCAATATTTCAGAAATTTGGGTTTTCAGAGAGAAACATGCTGATGCCTTTTGACGACAACGAATTTTTCAGTCTGTTTCAACATGAATTTCCTGATTCGATATTTACTGACGTTTTTCCTTATGAAGCCGATTCGACAATGAGTTTTCATTTTAGGCATCAATCTCCCGGGAACTTCAATTTTCAGGAATTTGATGATTTACAAAAACAATTAATGGAAAAGTTTAATCAACAGAATTTTTCATATCCTGAATTCAAAACACAGGAACAAAAAGAGGAGTGGGAAAAACTGATGCAAAAACAACAAAAGGAAATGGAGGAAATGATGAAAAAATGGGAGGAGAAATAACGCTTGTCCCCTTTTAAAATTAAAGAACCGTTCATTCCGTTTTTAACCGGAATGAACGGTTCGTTTTGTAAATCAATTAATTTCTGAAAACCAATTCACCGTTTTGTTCATCAATTACAATTGTTTTGGTTTTATCAACCTCGCCACCCAAAATTCGTTTCGACAGCTCGTTAAGAATGTACTTCTGGAGAATTCGTTTTACAGGTCGGGCGCCAAAATGTGGCTCATATCCAACTGCAGTAAGCCAGTCGATAGCTTTTTCGGTTATGTCAATTTTTAAGTCGGTTGCTGAAAGTCGTTTGATAACCTGTTCAAACTGCAAGCGAACTACCTTATTGATATTTTCGCGCGTTAATGGCGTAAAAATGATGGTTTCATCAATCCGGTTTAAAAACTCCGGACGAATTGTTTTTCGCAACATTTCCATTAACTGGTTGCGGGTTTCTTCCAAAACAAAAGCTTCATTTCCTGTATTTATTTTTTCAAAGCTATCCTGAATAATATGTGACCCCAAATTCGAAGTCATTATTATAATTGTGTTTTTGAAATTCACTGTGCGACCCTTGTTATCCGTCAACCTTCCGTCATCGAGTACCTGCAGGAGCACGTTAAACACATCGGGGTGAGCTTTTTCAATTTCATCAAAAAGTACCACTGAATAGGGTTTATGTCGAACTGCTTCTGTCAACTGGCCTCCTTCATCGTAACCGACATATCCTGGAGGGCTGCCGATTAAACGGGTAACTGAAAATTTTTCCTGGTATTCCGACATATCAATCCGTGTAATCATATTCTCGTCGTTAAAAAGATATTCAGCTAGGGCTTTTGCCAATTCGGTTTTACCAACACCCGTTGAACCAAGAAAAATAAAGGAGCCAATCGGGCGTTTTTCGTCCTGCAACCCGGCGCGACTTCGGCGAACCGCATCGGAAACGGCTGTAATTGCTTCTTCCTGCCCCACTACCCTTTTATGCAATTCCGCTTCCATGTGTAAAAGTTTCTCACGCTCGCTTTGCAGCATTTTCGATACGGGAATACCGGTCCACCTTGAAACCACATCGGCAATATCTTCGGCATCCACTTCTTCTTTTATCAAACTTTCACCACCTTTTTGTATTTCAAGTTCCTTTTTTAGTTTTTCTATTTCAATTTCAGCTTCTTTTACACGCCCATATCGCAATTCAGCAACCCGCTCATAATTTCCCTGACGCTCAGCTTCTTCTGCTTCAAATTTATAGTCTTCAATTTCAAGTTTCTTTTTTTGAATAGCATCAATTACAGATTTTTCCGATTGCCATTTGGCACGCATTTGCGATTGTTCTTCTTTCAAATTTGAAATCACTTCGTTTAGAACAGATAATTTTTTATCATCTTTTTCACGCTTGATCGCTTCACGTTCAATTTCCAACTGTTTTACACGGCGTTCAATTTCATCGAGTTCTTCAGGAACCGAATCCATTTCCAAACGCAGTTTTGCAGCAGCTTCATCCATTAAATCGATGGCTTTATCGGGCAAAAACCGATCGGAAATATAGCGTTGCGAAAGTTCAACAGCCGCAATTATCGCATCATCCTTAATCCGCACTTTATGGTGATTTTCATAGCGTTCCTTTATTCCACGCAAAATTGAAACAGCACTTAAAGTGTCGGGTTCATCAACATGAACCACCTGGAAACGGCGTTCAAGTGCCTTATCCTTTTCGAAATATTTTTGATACTCACTTAAAGTAGTTGCACCAATGGCACGTAATTCACCACGGGCAAGAGCAGGTTTTAGAATATTTGCGGCGTCCATTGCACCTTCGCCTTTTCCGGCACCAACCAAAGTGTGTATTTCGTCGATAAACAAAATGACCTCGTCGTTTGAATTAATCACTTCGTTCACAACAGCTTTTAATCGCTCTTCAAACTCGCCTTTGTATTTTGCCCCTGCAATCAAAGCACCCATATCGAGCGAAAAAACTTGTTTTGATTTTAAGTTTTCCGGCACATCACCGCGAACAATCCTGTGAGCCAGACCTTCAGCAATTGCAGTTTTTCCGGTTCCGGGTTCGCCAATCAAAATCGGGTTATTTTTTGTCCTTCGCGAAAGAATTTGGAGTATCCTTCGAATTTCATCATCACGACCAATTACAGGGTCCAGTTTTCCTGATCGTGCCCTTTCATTTAAATTCAGGGCAAAACGGTTAAGTGAATTAAACTTGTCCTCAGCAGTCTGGCTATCGACTTTTGATCCTTTTCGCAATTCTTTTATTGCCTGGTTCAATTCATCTTTTGAAATCCCGCTGTCAGTCATTAACCTGCTGACAGAGTCGTTTGCAACAAGCATCGAACTTAAAACATGTTCAACCGAAACAAACTGATCGCCCATTTCCTGCGCCAAACCCACCGATTTCTGTAAAACCTTGTTTGCCGCGTTTGACAGATATTGTTCACCACCTGTAACTTTTGGATACGATTCAACAATTTTATCCAAAGTTTGCTGGAAAACAGGAACATTTACTTCTAGTTTTTTTAAAAGAAACCCGATTACATTTTCAGCAGAATTAAACAAACCTTTAAAAATATGACCGGTTTCCACAGCCTGTTGATTGTTGCCATTTGCAATTTGAAAAGCAAATTGAATTGCCTCCTGGGCTTTTATTGTAAAATTATTTAGATTCATAACTCAAATTATTTAAAATTAACGTTGGCTTTGATTCAAAAAATAAACCACAACCTACTGAAAGACAATATGTCAGAATAATTAAACTCAATATGAAATTGCGGCAGAAGAAAGAAAAATTTAGCTGATAAGTTGACAGATAAACATAAAAAAACAAGGATGAAAGTCACCCCTGTTTTCTAACCTAACCAAACTTATTTCTATGAAAAAACTCTACTTTAATACTTTGTTACAAAGGTAGTCCGTAAAAGGGTTAACACATCTGAATCAAAGTTAAAGAATGTTAATAGTTAATATTCAATAAAACAAAGAGTTATACTTAGTCAGTTAACTTACCTAAAAGCCTTATATTTGTGCTTCAAAATAGATAAAAGCACTGGTTAAACCTGCTTTAAAACATGATTATTCGAACAAAAGCGAAGTTAGAAATCTAAATTTTTTTTTAATGGGTGCAAAAAACAATCTGTTGTTAATGTTCAGCATTATAATGTATGTTCGTTTTAATTATAAAAAAATAAAATTACTTTAGCAGCCCGAAAAAATTGAAATATTTATATTCATTCATATTTATAAAAAACAATTGTTATGACGAAACATGTATATACCTTCGGAGCAGGAAAAGCAGAAGGTAAAGCCGATATGAAAAACCTACTCGGCGGGAAAGGTGCAAACCTTGCAGAAATGAATCTTATTGGTGTTCCGGTTCCTCCGGGTTTCACAATTACCACTGAAGTTTGTGCCATGTACAATGCACAGGGCCAGCAAAAAACATTTGATTTGATTAAACCTGAAGTTGAAGCGGCTGTTGCGCTTGTTGAAGAACTGACTGACACAAAATTTGGCGATGAGGTAAATCCCTGTCTCGTTTCAGTGCGTTCAGGCGCCCGTGCATCAATGCCCGGTATGATGGATACAGTTTTGAACCTTGGAATGAATGACGTAGCTGTTGAAGCTATTTCAAAAAAATCGGGAAACTCACGTTTTGCATGGGATTCATACCGTCGGTTTGTACAAATGTATGGCGACGTGGTTATGGACATGAAACCTCAAAGTAAAGAGGAAATCGACCCATTCGAAGAAATTATTGAAGAACTGAAAGAAGAAAAAGGAATTCACTTAGATACTGATTTTACTACTGAAGATTTACAGGAACTTGTAAAACGCTTTAAAGCAGCGGTTAAAAAAGTTACAGGTAAAGATTTCCCAACCAATCCGTGGGAACAACTTTGGGGTGCAGTAGCAGCCGTGTTTAACAGCTGGAATAACGACCGCGCTATTTTCTACCGCCGCATGGAACAAATTCCTGACGAATGGGGAACTGCAGTTAATGTTCAGGCAATGGTTTTTGGCAACATGGGTGAAAACTCGGGTACAGGAGTTTGTTTCTCACGCGATGCATCAACCGGTGAAGATATTTTCAATGGTGAATACCTGATTAATGCACAAGGTGAAGACGTTGTTGCAGGTATCCGCACACCACAGGAAATCACACTTGAAGGTTCAAAAAGATGGGCTGCTCTTCAGGGAGTTAGCGAAGACGACAGGGCTGCAAAATATCCTTCACTGGAAGAAGCAATGCCCGAAATGTATCGTCAGCTGAATGAAACCCAGCAAAAACTGGAAGACCATTATAAAGATATGCAGGACATGGAATTTACCATTCAGGAAGGTAAATTGTGGTTGCTGCAAACACGTAACGGAAAACGCACAGGTGCTGCAATGGTAAAAATTGCTGTTGACTTGTACGAGCAGGGAAAAATTGATGAGAAAACAGCTTTGAAACGTATTGATGCCAACAAGTTGGACGAATTGTTACACCCTGTTTTCGAACCTTCAGCAATTAAAGCCGCTACAGTTTTGGCAAAAGGTTTGCCAGCTTCACCCGGAGCCGCAACCGGCCAGGTTGTGTTCTTCGCTGATGAAGCTGCAAAATATCCTGAAGCAGTGTTGGTACGTGTTGAAACATCGCCCGAAGATCTTGAAGGAATGCACATTGCAAAAGGTATTTTAACTGCACGCGGAGGTATGACTTCCCATGCTGCTGTTGTTGCCCGCGGAATGGGTAAATGTTGCGTATCAGGTGCAGGTGCTGTAAGAATCAATTACAAAACCCGTGTGATGACCATCGATGGAAAAGAATTCCACGAAGGCGACTGGATTTCATTAAACGGATCTACAGGTGAAGTTTACAACGGAAAAGTTGCAACAATGGATCCTGACATGAGCGGCGACTTTGGAAAAGTAATGGATTGGGCAACTAAATTCACCCGCATGAAAGTTCGTACAAACGCTGATTCGCCTGCCGATGCAAAAGTTGCACGCGATTTTGGCGCGCAGGGAATTGGACTTTGCCGCACAGAACATATGTTTTTCGAAGGAGAAAGAATTAAAGCCATGCGCGAAATGATTCTTGCAACTGACGAAGTTGAAAGGCGCAAAGCACTGGATAAATTATTGCCATTCCAACGTGAAGATTTCGAAGGAATTTTGGAAGCCATGGCAGGTTATGGTGTGACCATCCGCCTGCTTGACCCGCCATTACACGAATTCGTTCCTCACGAAGAAGCCAATCAAAAAATCATGGCCGACGAAATGGGTATTTCAGTTGAAAAAGTAAAAGCACTGGTTGATGATTTACATGAATTCAACCCGATGCTTGGCCACCGTGGTTGCCGTTTGGGTATTACCTATCCTGAAATTACCGAAATGCAGGCCCGCGCCATTATTGAAGCTGCCGTAAATCTGAAAAAGAAAGGCGTTGATGCCCGCCCGGAAATTATGATTCCGCTGATTGGTACTGTTGCCGAATTTAAAAATCAGGCCGAAATAATCCGTAGCGTAGCAGAAAAAGTTTTTGCTGAAAAAGGTACAAAATGCGATTACCAGGTGGGTACAATGATTGAAATTCCACGTGCTGCCTTAACTGCTGACCACATTGCAGCCGAAGCTGATTTCTTCTCGTTTGGAACCAACGATTTAACCCAGATGACTTTGGGTTACTCACGCGATGATGCAGGCAAATTCCTGCCTGACTACCTTAACCGCGGTATCCTGAAACAGGACCCGTTCCAGGTACTCGATCAAAACGGAGTTGGTTTGCTTGTTGAAATTGGTGTAAACCGTGGCCGCTCTGCAAAACCAAACTTAAAAATTGGTATTTGCGGCGAACATGGCGGTGAACCATCATCGGTTATGTTCTGCGACAGCGTTGGAATGGACTACGTAAGTTGTTCGCCATACCGCGTGCCAATTGCACGTGTAGCTGCTGCTCAGGCAAATTTGAAATAGACCGGAGATTTATAAAATAGTAAAACCGTCTTTTTGGGTAAAACCGAAAAGACGGTTTTTATTTTGCATAAATTCTGCGAAAATCCTTTGAACTACTGTAACTCCAAATACCATTTCTTCAATGACATTAAAATATGTTGAAATGAAGATTGTATAAAATTCAATACGTTTTCATTTTCAGAAATGAAGTTTAACACCGTTGCAATGTCGCGTGTATGTTAAAAAACTGAATTTATCAATGAAGCAATACAATTTGCATACTAAGCAATGATTTC
>DAOPKR010000072.1:9914-21429 GCA_035391305.1 Draconibacterium sp. | reverse complement strand
GTTTTCATTTCTACGAACCATTTTTATTAACCCACTGGCATGCAAGCTGGACAAACCAAAAAAATTATACAGGGCCTGTGCATTATCCTGGAACTATTTTAACGCAAAACGAATTTGACGCCTTGCCCGCTGAAATGCAGGAACCTGCAAAAAACTGGGTAAACAAACAATTTAACAAAGCCTGGATTTTGGAACAATGGCAGAAACCAATAAAAAGAGCCAAAGAACTTGGCTTGCCATTATATTGTGGTGAATTCGGAATTATTACAGGCCCACAACAAGCTGACATGGAGCGCTGGTACCAGGATATGATTGACCTGTTTGAAGAAAACGGGATTGGTTATGCAAACTGGAATTATAAAAGTGGCAGTTTTGGTTTAATAGATGAAACCGGAAAAAGAAGGGAAGAATTTATCAGAATTATTTCAGGAAAATAATCCGGTTTATTTACAAAGTGTTACTTTATTGAACTCAGATTTCCTGTATTCAACAAATGAAAAACAGTGTAATTTGTAATGGATATATTTTATCAGGTGTTGCAAATCAGGAAAATGAATATCTTCGATAAAAAATTGGTTTTATCTGTCTCTATTTTCAAATTCACTAAATCAAAAATTATGAAAAAAACTGTGGTTTTATTTTTCTTCTTTTTTGTGGGATTGTGTGTTTTTGCACAGGAAAACGAGTCTAAAAAGGAAGTTACAAAAGAGGGTTGGAACTTTGGCGCCCTGCCAACCATTACTTTCGATACCGATTTGGGTTTTCAGTACGGAGCGTTGGTAAATCTCTTCAATTATGGCGATGGTAGTCGGTATCCAAAATATAACCACTCCCTTTATTTTGAAGTTTCGAGATACACAAAAGGAAGCGGGATAAACCGCTTTTACTATGATTCAGACAAACTGATAAAGGGATTGCGAACAACTGTTGATTTGAGTTATTTGTCAGATCAAGCGTATGATTTTTTTGGGTTTAATGGTTACGATGCGGTTGTAAATTACGACTGGATTGATGATACTAAACCTGATAATATTTATAAATCGCGGATGTTTTACAAATACGACCGCAAAATGTTCCGTTTTAAAGTTGATTTACAGGGAAAAATTACAGGCGAAAATTTAAAATGGATTGGTGGATTTAATTTGATGAATTTTAAACTGGCATCGGTTGATATTGATAAACTGAATAAGGGAAAAGAGGGTGATGAGGTACTTCCCAAAATCGATGGACTTTACGAAAAATACCAGGATTGGGGAATCATCAACCAGGAAGAAGCAAACGGAGGTTTTGTGCCCACTTTAAAAGCCGGTTTGGTTTACGACAGCCGCGACAACCGCCCCAACCCTATGAAAGGAATCTGGACGGAAGCAGTAATTGAAGGTGCCCCTGAATTTTTGGGAGCCGAAAGTTCCTTTACAAAAATGAGCATAACACATCGCCAGTATTTTACAATTATTAAAGATGATTTGTCGTTTGCTTACCGTTTAAATTATCAAACTTCCATTGGAGGCCAGGTACCATTTTATTACCAGACCCAGGTTTTGGTTTCGGAACTGAAGGGAGCAAGCTCGGAAGGATTGGGAGGAGGTACTACTTTGCGCGGTGTTAAAAGGAACAGGGTAATGGGAGATGGTTATTTTCTGGGAAATATTGAAGCCCGCTGGAAAGTTGTCAGGTTTAGAATGATAAACAACAACTTTTATTTAGGGCTGAACGGATTTATGGACTTTGGGCGTGTTACAAAAAAAATGTCGGGGATTGAGGGCGTAAAGACCATTTTTTCTGGAAACTTAACTCCTTATTCAGTTGATGACTTCTATGTAGAAGATGCCGAAAAAATGCACATTTCCTATGGTGCCGGATTAAGAATTGCCATGAACCAAAACTTCGTAATTAAATGTGATTATGGTATGGCTGCCGATGAACGCGACGGAAAATCAGGTGTTTATATCGGATTGAATTATTTATTTTAAAAACTATAACTTAATAAAATGAAAAAGTTAAACTTTTTAACAACGGTGTTAATTGCATTTGTATTATTGCAATTTTCATGCACGCAAACAAATAAACAGGGAGTTGAAAATGCCGCAATTTCAGTAGATACATTGAAACTGGCAAGCGAAAAACTTCAAACTTATATCGACAACGGTAAATTGGGGGGAATTTCGGCACTGATATACAAAGACGGTGAAACAGTTTACCGCGAAAACTTTGGTTACTTAAACTTTGTTGAAAAAACGCCGATGGACGAAACTGCCATTTTCAGAATTTTTTCGATGACAAAACCAATTACTGCAGTTGCTTTAATGACTTTGTTTGATGAAGGAAAATTTGCCCTCGACGATAAAGTCTCAAAATATATTCCCGATTTTGAAGGTGCAATGGTTTACAATGCCGAAACAAAAACTCCCGAACCACAAATTGAAGAGTTGACAATCAGACACCTGTTAACGCATACTTCCGGAATTCCTTACGGTTGGGATCAAAAAGCATATGTAGATTCATTGTACCGCGAGTTGGGAGCAAGTGCCTGGGATGGCACAATTGGCGATAAAGTGAAAATTTTAGCCAAAATCCCGTTAAAAAATCAACCCGGAACAAAATGGGAGTACGGGCTCGGAATTGATGTAGCAGGTTATTTAGTCGAAGTTATTTCAGGCACTCCGCTTGATGTTTATATGAAAACAAAAATATTCGATCCGCTTAAAATGGACGATACAGGATTTTACGTGCCTGAAGAAAAGCACAACCGTTTGGCAACTTTATGTACCATAAAAAATGACACTTTACAGGAAGCCGGTGGACCGATGAAAGAAGGCTTTAAAAAGCCGGTTACCTTGTTTTCAGGCGGAGGCGGACTGGTTTCAACCGTTGACGATTATTTGAAATTCTGCAGAATGTTATTGAATGGCGGCGAGTTGGATGGTGCTCGGGTTTTACAGGAATCAACAGCTCAACTGGTTATGACAAACCAACTTCCGGCGGGAGTGGTTTATGATGAAAATAAAGGTTACGGTTTGGCAGGAAGTGTAAATCCTGAAACCGGAGTTTACGGTTGGGCGGGAGCGGCTTCAACAAAATTCTGGATCGACCCGAAAAACCAGATGATAACCATAATTTGTACACAATTAATGCCAAGCGATTATACTTATGCCGATGAATTTTACGGATTTGTAAACAGGGCGGTAAAATAAGAATTGGGATATTTAAAATTTATCTTAAAGACCGGTGTCATTTGACTCCGGTTTTTTTGTTCTTATTTTTAACGAAATTCCTATTCCTGCTCTCAATCCTGACCAATCTGCCGAGGCTTTTGAATTGTTAATTTGGAGATAAAGATCATGGTTGCTGGTTAAGAAAAGCGTACCCTTTGTATTAAATTCATACCCCAGAAAAAGATATACATAAATATTTTTGATAAGCTGTTTCTCAATATTTATTTGTGGTTCAATCCACCAGCTCTCACTTTTAAAACTTTGATTTTCAGTTTCAGTCTGCTCAAATAATATAAGGGAAGAATTGGTTTGCAGTTTGGTAAATTTAATGCCGGATTTTATTTCGCCCGACAACAACAGGTTTTTGGAGATTGTTTTTGTGAAAATTCCATCAATACCCAGATTTAAGTCGTTAATCAGAAAATCTTCTGTTATGGAGCCTGAATAATCGGCATAATGGTTTCTGGCTCCTGTGGAATGGTAAGACGAAGTTAATCCCAACCCAAAGTTTTTAGTCAATGTGGGAATAATGTCAAAACCAAAGCAAATAAAGGGCGGATAATTATCGGTTCCTTTTAACGAAATGTCATTCACATTCTGGAGCTCCTTTTGAATTGATTTTAAGTCGCTCATTGCATAAGTGCCAATGCCCGTCCATGGACGGATTAATATATTTTGGCCCGAAACCGTGAATGCCAAAACATTCAGAATAATTACTGACAGGGTTTTAATTATTGACATAATCTGAAATATCTATATGATATCCTGAATTTGAAAAAACAATGTTGTTATATAAGCGTAAATTGTAATGATTGCTGTTATGGTCTGTTTCATAAACTATTTTGTCGTTTAAATAATCATATACATAAACTTTTTTCATTGAATTGGAAACGAGAAACAAATAATTTGTAACCGGGTCGATATTTACAGGGTTTGCAAAAATATCAATTACTTTCTCCACTTTTTGTTGTGCACAATTCCATAAAAGGATATTATTTTCAGTATTGATTATCAATTGATTTGAGTTTAACGGATCAAAAAAACCATCATAATATTTGTTGGTATTGTGGTAAAGCAATTTTAATTCATCTGCTCCGGTAATTTCGAATAAGGTTAAACCTTCTGTATTACAAATTGATGCTAATCTGCCATCCGGTGACACTGAAAAATTTGAGTTGTTTTTAATAATTGCGCTGGCAGGTACTTTTTGGGTTTTGGATATTATTTTGTTTTTGGCGATATCATATATTGCGAAATAGTCATAAAAGTTCGATTCATAGCCAATTAAAAATTTATCATCAGATAATTTCCTTAATAAATAGGTATTAAAAACTTCATCATCAAAGGGAATTTTAGTTTGAGAGTGTAAAGTCATGCCCGGAGCATTTAATTGTATTAAATTGTACTCAACTATCGAATACACTTTTTTCCCATCTTCTGAAATGTCAATAACTGATTGATCTGAATAATCCCATGAAAAATCATAGGATCCAATTTGTGTCAGATCACGGTTAAAAGACCGGATATACATTGGATATTTAATAAAATAGGTTTCTGTATGTGGATTGTAAGTCAAACTTTTGTAAATCAATTGGTTTTCTGTGCCAACATAATAATCTAAATCAATATGGTAGTTAATTTTATCTTTGTTTATTTTAGATATCTGGGGTTGAAATCCTATTGAATAATTTACCTTATAACCAATTCCAGGAGATTTTATGACGTAAGATGAATCAGCTTCTATATAATTGTACTGGTTACCATTAATTGAAAAAAGAACCTTGTGTTTAAATGGGTTCTTGTTCCAACTTAAAATCAATTCATTGGCAGCAACTTCAAGATTTAATTTTATCGGATATTCAAAAACAATTCTTGAAGATGACGGATAAACAAACCCGCTGTAATCTTTGTAATAAACATTAACATCTGCTTCCATTTTACCTCCAACAAAGGTTGAATCAATATAAAAGTTCCTGTTTCGGTCGGTAATTTTAATTTGTTTAAAGTCTCCGTTGTTAAAGGTATTAAGTTCATAATATTGAAAATAATTTTCGTCCAGTTTGTCCCAGTAAAATTTTAAATATCCCTTCTCAATACCTGTAGATGAATTAATTTTGGGTTTAGATATATTGCCTATCAACAGTACCCATTCTCTTTCAAAAAAATATCCTTCAGCTCCAAGTAAATCTGCAAGGCTACCCGTTCCCGAATTTGTAACAGCCTTCATTTTTAAAATATACTTGCCCTGTGCAAAATTGTTGGGACTTATAAATATTGTTCCTGATGGACCATCAAAATTGAATTCTTTATCCGAAAATTGAATTTGAACTCTTTGAATTTTTGCTTTATTACTTTTAAGATTAAAACTCAGTTCCGTGTTTTGCCAAATAATTAATGTATCGGTATCGAAATCTAATGTAAGATTTGTTAAAGTAGGAGGGGTTGAAATATCGTCAATTTCAGTGAAATTTACTCCGTTGGGTGAATACTTACAGGAATTGGAAAAAATAAAAAATAAGAATAGCAATATCCAATTTCTCATTTAGAAAAGGTTTGCCCAAAAGTAAATTTTATTTTACAAAAAGTGATCTAAGTGGTTTACAATCTTACGAATTAAAATGGTTTTATTTAAAATCGATTTCAACGATAAAAAGCAGGATAACAACGAAAAAAATAGTTTTTCAGTTTGGGTGCATTTAATTTTAACCTGAAATTCAAAATAATGAAATCATGAAAACAAAACATTTTTTTACGGGCCTTGTTTTAATCCTCTTTTTTAGTGGTTGTGTTGTATATTCTTTTTATCCGTTATACACCGAAAAAGATCTTTTTACAAACGATTTACTTACCGGTAACTGGACAGACAAAGACAGCACAAACTGGAGTTTCGAACACGCTAAAACCGGCAGCAGGGAAAATCAGAAAACCGACAGCACTTCGTATGTTTTAATCGTAAATGACAAAGACAACAGGGAGTCAAAATTCAGTGTGCACATTATAAAATTGGGCGGACATTATTTTCTTGATTTTTATCTGGAAGATTTTTATGATAACCAAAATCTCGATCTGGCATCATTTCACATTGTTCCGGTGCATACTTTTGCAAAAGTTGTTATCAGTAAAAATCAACTTCAAATAAACTGGTTCGACCAGAATTGGCTTGAAAAATTAATAAAGGAAAATAAAATCAGGATTCGCCATGAATATAACGGCGATTACATTTTACTGACGGCCAGTGCGAAAGACCTGCAAAAATTTGTTACAAAATATGTAGATTCGGAAGAAGCATTTAAGGATGGAATTGAGGCTGTTTTAAACCGAAAATAAATGGATAAACCGAAGTTAAATATTTTAAAACGGTTATTGAAAAACAGAGTATTGCAACATATTCTATTTTGGAGTTTGTCGTTTTTAATACTTACCAATGTTCTAAAAGTTTCGGTTGAAATAAAGAAGATTGACATTATTTACACAGCAATTTTTCACGTTCCCATCGTTTTAATCGTTTATTTGAATTTAAAGCTGCTTTTTCCGGTTTTTCTTGAAAAAGGAAAATACTTTATTTACAGCATTTCGGTGCTGGCTTTAATTTCATTTGGCGCAGGTTTTTACCTCATTCTTTTCAATAGTTGGATTGATCATATTTTTTCGGGTTATTATTTCATTGCCTACTACGGGTTTTTCGATATCTCACTTTATTTTGTAATCTACATTTTTGTTACAAGTTTACTGCGTTTGGCGCGTGGCTGGTTTCAGTTGCAGGAAACTGAAAAGGAAAAAACAATTGCGGAACTAAAAGCCCTGAAATCGCAGATTAATCCTCATTTCCTGTTCAATTCGTTAAACAGCATTTACAGCCTCGCGCGAAAAAACTCGGCACAGGTTCCCGAAAAAGTAATTCAGTTAAGCGATTTGATGCGACACATTATTTACGATTCAGAAGTTGATTTTATTCTTTTATCAAAAGAAATTGAAATGATACGAAACTATATTGAACTACAAAATTTACGGACTCCTGAAAAGGAAAAAATTGAACTTGAAGTTGTTGGCAAAGTTGAAGGGAAAAAAGTGGCGCCCTTAATTTTTCTCCCGTTTGTTGAAAACAGTTTTAAACATGGTTTGAAAGGCGGGGCTGAACATCCTTTTGTTAAAATTAAAATCGAAGTTTTACCAGATGATTTAAATTTTGAAATAGTAAACAGCAAAGGAAAATCCTCGGAAACAGTTGACTCAAAATACAAGGGAATCGGAATTGAAAATGTAAAAAAACGACTCGGTTTAATTTATCCGGGTTGTTATTCGCTGAAAATTATAAACAACAACGAAACCTACAAAGTACTTTTGCAAATAAAGATAAACAATAGAAAATGACACTAAACTGTTTGATAGTTGATGACGAACCGCTTTCGCAGGAAATTATTACTGATTACGTTTCGGTTTGCCCCGAATTGAATTTAAAAGGCGTTTGTAAAAATGCCCTCGAAGCTGGTGAACTATTAAATACATTTAAAATAGATGTGCTTTTTCTGGATATAAATATGCCCATTTTAAGTGGGATTGGATTTGTAAAAAGCTTAAAGGAAAAGCCACTATTCGTTTTTGTAACAGCTTTTCCCGAACATGCAATTGCAGGGTTCGATGTCGATGCTGTCGATTATTTATTAAAACCTGTTTCTTTTGAGCGTTTCCGAATTGCAGTTAACCGGGTTCTGGAACGATTTGCTACAAAGGAAAATTCAGGTTCAGCTCTGCAGCATATTATGGTTAGGGCCGATAAAAAAAATTATAAAGTTGATTTTGGTGAACTTCTTTTTCTGGAAGCACAGGGCGACTATGTAAAATTTGTATCTGCTGAAAGAACAATTATGGTGCATGGTACATTAAAGGAATTTATTGCACAATTGCCGGAGAAATATTTTGAGCAAATTCATAAATCGTATGTTATCTCACTTTCAAAAGTTGATTATGTTGAAGGAAATCAGGTTAAAGTTGGCAACTATAAATTACCTGTTAGTTTGAGTTTTAAAGAACAATTTCTTAAAAAGCTGGGGTAAAATTTTGTTGAAATTTCGGTTTTGAAATCTTTGGAACGCTGATTACACAGATTTTACAGATTAACACTGCGAAAATCAGTTCAATCAGCGTAATCAGCGTTCAATTTTTACTTCAAAATTGCAGCCACAATAACACCCAGATAAGTACCGAAAGCGTATCCCAGAATTCCAATTGTTAATCCCGAAATAATCAGATCTTTATTTTTTAAAGCGCTTGCAACTGCCGGTACAAAAGGCGGCGAGTAGGTGAGTGCAGTAATCGAAATAATGGTAGTATCAGCATCTAACTTGAAAATGCTGGCCAAACCCACATGAATGATAATTGACCCAAAAACCACAAACAGAACATATAAAAACAATTGCAGGAATTCAATCTGAAACATATTGCTCAGGTTGGCCATCGACGAAACCACAAGCGAAAAAACAATAATCAGGTACATGCCCAACTGAAAACTGTTTCGTAACCGGCTGATTGGTTTTATAAGTGAAGCCAGTAAACCCAAAGTTGTAATTGATAAAATGGCAACTATTGTGTCGGTAGGTTGTGGAACCAACAGACTTAAACCTCCGCCAATTGCAAATATTAAGACCGAAATCCCAAGTGCTTTTAATATGTCGGGAACAGCTTTTCTTTTAAACAGCGGATCGAAGTTTTCAATATCATCTGCTTCATCTCCAATTTGGTAAGCATTTTCAGCTTTATGTACCAACTTGAATTTGGGTAGAAAAACATGAAACAAACGTTGCGCAATTGTCATTAAAAAAAGCAATGCCAGTGCACCGATTATTAAATCGTAAGTGTGCGTTAACACGAAAATATTCGGATTCACATTTAGTGCAGTGCCAATTGCAGCAAGGTTGGGTGTGCCTCCGGTATAAACACCAACCAGCATTCCGGCTACTTTCCACGATTCGGTAATTGAACCGGCAAACAAATAAAAACCAACAAAAACCGCAATCAATAATGAAACCATTGCCAGAATGAGCGATAAAACTGCGCCTTTTGCAAGTTTCAACCATTTCCGGATATCAAGCGAAAAAAGTAAAAGCGGTATTGCAAGCGGAATAATAATTGTCATTAAAATATCCTGCAAACTTGCAATCTGGTTAACAAGAATATCTGATTCGGTGAGTTTTGATGCCTCGAAATAGCTTTTAAATTCAGCTTCCGGTAAGAAACTCCGTGTGCCGAGTATTTCCCTGAAACTGTCGCTGGCAGCAGGAAGTATGCCAATGTTGCCAATAAATAATCCGAGTAAATAGGCAAGAACCACAGCTCCCAACCGGTTTAAAATTTTCGAAATTTTGGTAAGATAAATAAGTAAAACAGGTGCAGAAAGGTAGAAAACAACCAGTGAAATTGTAATCAGCATAATTGATTTTGTTTGATGCAAACAAACATAAATAAATTTTTTCTGAATGATTCTCCCGGGAAATTCAAATAATAACAAAAGGCACAATACTTTCAATATTGTGCCTTTCACATTTTATTTCAAATATTTCTTTAGAACCTGAATCCCAGTGTGAAAATCACATCGTTTTTTATGGTTTTGAATGATGCTGCTTCGGGCATTGGATAAATTTCTTTAACAGGAATTGGATATGGATAATCATAATTTTTCAAAGTTGAATACCGGTAAGCTAAATCAGCAAAAAATGAACCAGTGCGGTAACCGATACCCCCTGCATAAACCAATGTATTTGCGTCGGCATTTAACTGTTTCGTTCCAAATGCATTTTTATTATAAGGAGATTGAAGATATTCGAAACCGCCACGCAGACTGAAGTTTTTTGTGGCCATAACTTCTGCGCCAATTCTTAAGTTTCCTGAAGTTTTGTAAGCTTCATTTATTTCTGCATTCTGATCATAAAAATTTTCGCCATCGCCACCATTTTTTAATTTTGCTTTGCCATAGTTTAAAAGTTCATAATCAACACTGATTATACCACTTTTGCCAATTACATATGCACCGCTAAAAGTTGTCCTCAACGGAGTTTGCAGGTGGTAATCATATTCGTTATAAGGAGAATCTTCCTGATAAGTTTCTCTTCCATCATCATAGGTTATATCAGAATACATTGTTGTGCTAAAATCATCTGATAAACGATAAAAAGTTGGTGTATGAATTGAAACACCAAGTCTTAATTGGTTGACAGGTTTGTAAATAACCCCAAATTTGAAATTATGGCCAACTCCGTAAGTTGTTAAATACTCATTAAACTGGAAGTTGTTTACATATGGAATATTTCCTGCATCATCATTTTCGTATATGGTCGTCCCTTGTCTGTAATACAAATCATTAATTCCCCACGCCAATCCCAAATATAATTTGTGATTAAAGTTTAAACCCATCGCCAGTGAATATTCATCGATGGAACCATTTTTAGAATATGTTTTTCTCTGGCTTTGTCCATAATTTGCATCCTGTAAATCAGAATAATACTCATTGTTATTTTCGTCCTTAATCAGCACATCGGTTTTCCACGCCAGTTCTTCATAAAAATCGCTCCAGATTCCACGATTTGCACGGTCTGCAATATAATCCATAAACGAACCGTCAACATTATTTCCCTGAATGACAGCATCGCTGTTAAAATCACTTACCCGATTGTATCCTAATCCAAAATTAATATTTACAATTCCCGCTTCGTTTTGAGCAGCCACCGGAACTGAATAAACATAACCGATATTATTTAATGAAAACTTAAAATCGCTGCTTTCCCTTTTTGTTCCCAGATAATTACTTTCAACACTTGTATTCCCAAAAATGGGAGTTACAGTAAACTCACTTGAACGGTAAACGCCAATTCCGGCCGGATTAATACTTACAGAAGTGAAATCGCCACCAAGCGCACCAAATGCATTTCCCATTGCTGCTGATCTGGCTGTTCCCTGTACCTGAATATTCGAGTACCTCAATGCATCTGCCAAATCCTGAGCCTGCATAACAAAAGGAACAAAAACAGCTATTGTTAAAAGAAAAATATATCTTTTCATCTCATTTAAATTTTAATTGTTTATGGTATTCGAAGAAATCAGATCCGTTTTTCGGAGCTTATTTCATGGCAATTGTATTTTACTGAACTTTTATTTCAATTTTATTTTCAGAAATTAACGCCGACCTGAAGACGAAGAACCACCGCCGGATGAACGCCCGCTACTTCCTGAAGAACTTCCACCGGAAGAACCCCCGGAATAAGAACCTCCGCTGCTTCTGCTACTACTGCCGCCGCTACTGTAGTTTC
>DAOPKR010000072.1:0-9814 GCA_035391305.1 Draconibacterium sp. | reverse complement strand
CCGGAATAAGAACCTCCGCTGCTTCTGCTACTACTGCCGCCGCTACTGTAGTTTCCACTACTTCCGCTGCTGCTGCGTACTGGTGAACTGCTTCTGTAGTTACCTGAACTTGATGCAGGAGAACTGTAAGATCGTGAAGAACTTCCTGAACTTGAACTTCTGTTATAAGTTGAACTCGATCTGTATGACTGGTTGTAAGTAGAACTTGATTTTGGCTGCGCATAACCCGATGTTGAACTATTCGCAGAATTTCTGTTGACAACCCGTGGTTGTGAAGTAACTGAAGAACTGCTCGGTCTTGTATAAGTTCTGCTTTGTGTATTTGTTCCCGGGCGGGTATAATTTTGAGTTTGATTTCGACTTGAATTACTTTCAACTCCACTTTGCCTTGTCTGATTGTTTCCTTCAGTAGATCTCCGCTTTTCAGTCAGAACATTCGAATCAACATTTGAAGATTTAGTACTTATACGTGTGTTTTCAGCAGCTTCACGTCTTCCTGAACTGGAAGTAGTATTTCTACCTGAATTGTTACCAACTCCTGAAACTGCACTTTTATTCCTGCTTGAAGAGGAAATTGCATTATTTGTGTCAGATCCTCTATTATTTCTGTTAACATTTGTTCCTGAAGATCTTCTTTGTCCATACTGGTAATCAGCATATCCGCCTCCACCTGGATAAATCGGGTATACCGGATAATAGCCACCGCCCCAGTAGCCACCGCCCCAATAACCGCCACCCCAGTAGCCTGGATAGCCCCATCCATAACTTGGGTATCCCCAACCCCAGCCGTAGCTCGGATAACCCCATCCGTAATAAGGATATCCCCAACCCCAGTTCATTGAAAATCCCCAGCCGGGATAATAACTGTAATAAGGGTCGTAATACCAGCTATCCCAGTAAAATGGGTCGTAAAAATATGGGTTGTGAAAACGGTTTATACGATAGGCAAAATCAACATTTCCGTTGTCATCATAATAATTGTTGATTACATATTTAACTTCATCGTCATCGTAATATATTGTTGTGTCGCTTCCCTCCAGACCTTGTTCGGTATTATAAAAAGCTACATTGGCATCATCTTCTGTTCCATCGAAAATGTAGTTATTCATTGTATTTGTTCCATCTTCATTTTCGCTTATTTGGCTTACAATAATCTTATTGGCAGATTTTTGCTCTGCTTCCTTTTTAGGAGAAGTTGTGGTAACTGCAATTGGTGGTGGAACATCTCCCGGATTAAAATAGATATCGTCAGTGTAGGAGCTCGATATGTAACTTCCAGTAGAACAGGCGCTCAGCATTACTGCCAGTATTCCTAAATATGTGATTTTTGCTTTCATAACTCCTTCTCCTTTTATTTAATGTCAATAATAATTACTTTATTTGTAACCTCAAAATCAAATATATTTTATCAAAATCTGTACCAAAAAGAAATATGGCTAAAGAATTAACATCTAGAAGTGAAAATTACTCTCAGTGGTATCAGGATCTGGTTATTAAGGCTGATCTTGCCGAGAATTCAGCAGTGAGGGGCTGCATGGTTATAAAACCTTATGGTTATGCAATTTGGGAGAAAATGCAGGCCGAACTCGATCGGAAGTTTAAAGAAACCGGACATGTAAATGCCTATTTCCCATTATTTATACCAAAATCGTTTTTTAGCAAAGAAGCAAGCCACGTTGAGGGATTTGCCAAGGAGTGCGCTGTTGTTACTCACTATCGACTTAAAAACGATGAAGAAAACGGGGGAGTAATTGTTGATCCCGATGCAAAACTTGAAGAGGAATTAATTATCCGGCCAACTTCGGAAACGATAATTTGGAATACCTACCGAAATTGGATCCATTCATACCGCGATTTACCAATTCTTATTAACCAGTGGGCAAATGTTGTGCGTTGGGAAATGCGTACCCGTTTATTTTTACGCACGGCGGAATTTCTTTGGCAGGAAGGCCACACTGCACACGAAACCATGCAGGAAGCTATTGAAGAAACCGAAAAAATAATAAATGTTTATGCTGATTTTGCTGAAAACTTTATGGCTATGCCAGTTATAAAAGGTTTAAAATCAGCAAATGAACGATTTGCCGGAGCTTTGGAAACTTATTCTATTGAGGCTTTGATGCAGGACGGTAAAGCTTTACAGTCGGGAACATCTCATTTTTTGGGTCAGAATTTTGCCAAAGCTTTCGATGTTAAATTTTCGGGTAAAGAGGGCAGGGAAGAATATGTGTGGGCAACTTCATGGGGAGTTTCCACCAGGTTAATGGGGGCGCTCGTTATGGCTCATTCTGATGATAACGGTTTGGTTTTACCTCCGAAATTAGCTCCTTACCAGGTAGTAATTGTCCCGATTTATAAAAATGAAGAGCAACTTGCTGTAATTTCTGAAAAAGTAAAAGAAATTATGACAAACCTGAAGGCCAAAGGAATTTCGGTAAAATATGACGATAGCGACAACAAAAAACCCGGCTGGAAATTTGCTGAATATGAGCTAAAGGGTGTTCCGGTGCGTTTGGCAATTGGGCCGCGCGACATTGAAAACGGAACAGTTGAGGTTGCCCGCCGTGATACATTGACAAAAAATGTAGTTGAATTGGAAGGCATCGAAAAATACATAGAATCCCTTTTGGAAGATATTCAAAAGAATATTTTTAATAAAGCCTTAGAATTCAGGAAACAAAATACATTTAAAGTTGATACTTACGATGAGTTCAAGGAAGCCCTTAAAAAAGGCGGATTTATTCTCGCACATTGGGATGGAACTTCTGAAACCGAGGAAATGATAAAGGCTGAAACAAAAGCCACAATCAGATGTATGCCTTTGGAGTATGAGGAAGAAGAAGGTGTTTGCATCTATTCAGGAAAACCATCAAAACGGAGAGTGATATTTGCTTTGGCTTATTAAGATTTGATTTGAGATTCGAGTATCAGGTTTCAGAAAAAAGAAATAGTGAAAATAACTTGGAAAGCAGCTCTTTTGGGTTGCTTTCTTTTTTTCAATACAGTTTCAATTGTGTATTTTTAAAACTTTTAATTCTTCAACAGTTAATATATCAGCGAAATTATGGAAATGACAGATAAAGAAGTTCGGGAATCATTGCTGGAAGCTTTGGTTATAAAATCAAATGTTAAACAGCGTGTTTATGAGAATACATTGCTAACATTTAACATCCTTAAAAAGATATTAAAACAGTTGGAAATTGATTACTCGTCGAAGATAAGGAATGATATTCCAGCATCATCATTGCCGGTTTATAAAGAGCGGGGACCATTTGAAGCCGAATTCCAGATTGCGGGTGATTTACTCATTTTTAGTATGCATTCCAATGTTTTCGAGTTTGATGACAAACACCCGGTTTGGAATACTCCGTATATTAAAGACGATCCGCTTCGCTCGTATTGCGGTACAATTAATATCTATAATTTTCTTGCTGATTCGTTTAAATACAACCGTGCAAACGATTTGGGTTATTTGGTTGCCCGGATTTTTGTGAATAAGGAAAACCACTTTTTTGTTGAGGGTAAACGCCAGTCTGATGAAGTTGTAAAAGATTATGCTATGGACACTATTTCCCCCGGCGTAATCAGACAAATTGTTGAAACTGCAATTCAATATTGCATTGAATTTGATTTGCTGGTTCCGCCTTATGATCAGGTAAAAATGGCTACAGTTGACCAGATGAACCAAAAAATGAGCTATTCAAAAATGATTACCGGTAAAAGGCTCGGTTTTAGTTTTAACTCAGACGATATTTAACCAGTTTCTATTATACACTTCATAATTCCTGGGTAGTTTCAAGTTATCAAAAGTGAAATTTTAACTTTACAATTCATTTGTAATAGTGTCAATTATAGAGTTAATTTCTTCCAGATCTTTTTCAAGTGTGGTTTTGAAATTTTCCCAATCTTCCTGCTTTATATTTTTAATTTCGTGCATTCTTTTGTTGATAGAAGCCTGTTTTGCTTCAAAATTATCAAGGGCCGAATTTTGGGCATCCGTTAATTTCCCTCCCTTTTTATGAATTTGGTCATTCAAGGTTCTTACCTTTTGATTGATCCCGGCCAGTTCTTCATTTGCTTTCGAAAGTAAATCACATTGTGCCTGATGAAGTTCTTCACTTATTGCATTAACTTTTTCTGCTCCATCTTTATCATCACTTTTTTGTGAACCAGATCCGCAGCCTGAAAAAATAAATGCACAAAAACTGATAAGGATTACCCCCAAAAACTGATTTTTAACCATGGCTAATTGAATTCTTAAGTTTCTTATGTTCATTATTACGTTAATGAAATTAAATAGTTTTAATCTTATATATATTTAATTGTAAGATTAATGGAAGTCTGATAAAAATCATGTTTCAGAGGATTATTTAACGCTTTTTTCATTTTTTGAGAGATGAAAATATGTAAGAAAATTCTGAAAATGTATCAAATTGTAATAACCTGTTACCCCGGTTTAAAATTTATATATTTGGGCGAAGTTTAAAATTTAAGATAAACGAAAGTTTTATGGATAAAGTAGCACAACGGTTTATAAAATACGCAAAACAATTTACCACTTCTGATCCTGAAAGTACAACTTATCCGAGCACCCACCGGCAAACAGTTTTTATGGAAAAGCTGGTTGAAGAGTTAAAGGAAATTGGTTGTGTTGAAGTGGAAATGGATAAATACAGTTATGTAACCGCAACAATTCCGGCGAATGGAGTTCAAAATGCACCTGTTGTTGGTTTTGTTGCCCACGTCGATACAAGTCCCGATTTTTCAGGTGAAAATGTGCAGCCACAAATTGTAGAAAAATATGATGGAAACCCCATCGTTTTAAAAAATGGAGTAACTATTGACTCCAAAGATTTTCCCGAAATTTTGAATTACAAAGGGCAGGCAATTATAACTGCTGATGGAACTACCTTGCTTGGTGCCGATGATAAAGCAGGAGTTGCCGAAATTGTTACAGCGGCCGAGTATCTTTTAAAATCAAAAGATATAAAACACGGAAAAATCAGGCTCGGTTTTACTCCCGATGAAGAAATTGGCAAAGGAACCGACCATTTTGATGTTAAGAAATTTGGTGCCGATTTTGCCTACACCCTTGATGGCGGTGAAATTGGCGAACTTGAATTTGAAAACTTCAATGCCGCCGGAGCAAAAATTAAAATTCAGGGCAGGAGTGTTCATCCGGGAGCTGCCAAAAATAAAATGGTTAACGCCATTTTGGTTGCCCATCAAATAATTGCTATGCTGCCGCCAACTCAACGGCCTGAACATACCGAAAAATATGAAGGATTTTTTCATTTAACCCAATTGAACGGGAATGTTGAAAATGCTGAATTACAATATATTATCCGCGACCACGATTTCGTTAAATTCGAGGAGAAGAAAAAGCTTTTGACAGAAATTGTTCAGCATATCAATTTTCAATATGGCAAAAATCTGGTTGAACTTGAAATAAATGACCAGTATTTTAATATGCGCCAAAAAATTGAACCGGTAATGCACATTATTGAAATTGCAAAAAAGGCAATGTTGCAGGCCGGCGTTGAACCAAAAATAAAGGCGATTCGCGGAGGAACTGACGGTGCAAGGCTTTCATACGATAGTTTACCGTGCCCGAATATTTTTGCCGGCGGTCACAATTTTCACGGGCCTTTTGAATTTGTTCCGGTTCATTCAATGGTTAAGGCAGTGGAGGTAATTTTGAATATTGTAAAAATTATTGGAAAGTAAAAAGAAGAATGTTTCTGTTGGTTAATTTTTGGTTTTAAATGTGTTTTTCCATGATTGCCACTGGCTTCGGTACCATTCGGGTTTGCTCATTCGCATAACTATAAATGAGCGGGTTTTGCTTGAATAAAGCGATTTACCAATTAATCCAAAATAGCGAATTATTATTCTGTCATAAATTTCGGTTGCATATTTATTTACTGAATAAAATGTATTACTCGAAAAATTCAAATCATGTTTGTAATGCAACCATTTGTCGGAAGATGTTGGTTCTGAAGTATATCCGATATTTGTGCCGAGTATTTTCTGCGAAAGATAAATGTAGGCGGTTGCAACTTTTCGTGGTTTAATTTCATTTAACAGTTCAGAAATATTTACTTTTTCCGATAAAAGATATAGGTCATAAACATCGCGAAGTGATAGCAATGCTGATTTGTGGCTCTTATTTGTTAACTGGCTGTGGATAAAATTCAGAATTAACTTGTGTTTATCAGAAAGAACAAAGCAAAATCCGTCAACTTTTTTTAATTCCTTGTTTATTATTTCATGGTTAAACAAAGCTAAATACTTTTCATCAACAGGTATTCTGTGTATCTCCACCGCGGCAACCTTATCCGGGTGCGATAACCGGGGATAGTGTTTAAGCAGCTTAACATCGTCGTAATAATACAATTTCGATTCGATGTAACCTTCGTTAAGCAAAATTTTTGCTGCTTTCAGATATTCATCTTCAGTTACCAAAAGATCGATATCGCCCATAATTCTTTCCCCTGAATCAGCATAAAGGTTGTCAATTAAATTGCCTGCACCTTTTAGCAGAGTTGGGGTAATATTGTTTTTGGCAAGCAAATCACAAACGTCCTTCAATTGTTCCAAAATCATTTGGTTCCTGCTCAAACTCAGTTCATAAATTTCCTGCAAATAATCCACAAGATCATCAGGTAATAAATTTAAGATTTCAGCCTTTTTAAACTTCAGATAAATTACTGGAGTAATTAAATGGCTACTGCAAAGGCTAACAAATTTTTCCCAGTCAATTTCATTTTTGGCAATCCGGGCTTTTAAAACCAACAGGTTTTCCTCATTTTTGTCAATAGTGAGACACTTTCCGGTAAAATAAAGCAGTTCTTTATAAGTCATTCTCGAGTATTTTTAAGAGCGCATCAATCGCAGTATCCGAATCCGAATATGTTAAATAATAAAATGAAGCACTTACCGCCCAACTTAGAAAAATTTCAGCACAATCAGGATTGGGTGTAATATAAGCCTGTTCGAGAAATGCCCGAATTCCTTTTGAGGTGGAAAGTTTTGTTAATTTAAAATCTGACCCGGAATTATATTTTACAAATACAACAGTATTTACCGGAAACACTTCATCGCTTTTATTTTTTCCCGCCCCGACATTTAAATACCGAACCTTTTTTTCAGGCGAGAGTTGTATTTCGGGTTTGGTAGCCAATTCAGGAAAAACTGACATTAGTTTTTCTACCGAACCCTTTTTTACCGACATGGCCGATGGAAATCCAAAAGCCCGTATTTTATTGTCAATCAGAACTAAATCGTCCGAAACCAAATCAAAACCTTTTTGCAGTAAAAGGGCTGCCAAGGTTGTTTTTCCGCTGCCCGACGACCCGCTAATAAGTATTGTTTTTTTGTGATTTGTTATGGCTGAAGCATGTGCCTTCAACAACCAGTCATTATCTGATTTCCCAAATAATTTACCGGCAAGTTGCTGGAAAATTTTGCCTGCCGGATAGATAACACTGTTTTCAGCTGATTTTTCACGAAATACAATCTTACCGTCACAATTAAATATTTCAAGTTGAAACGCTACGTCTTCTTTTTTGTCGGAATAAAGGTGGCTGATGATCGGATGCAACCAGTTTTCGAGAAACTTATTTTCATATGAAATTGAAAATGCACTTTCGCCATATTTATAGGAATAAGCAGAAAATGGTTCAAAATAATAGTCTGAACATTCACTATTAAACGGTAGTTCTATTTCTTCTTCGTTTGGAATATTGATTTTTGCAATTTCAAATTCTAAATTGGAAACTAAAGTTTTGCAACTGTCCGGAGAGAAACCATATTTATTGGTCAAAAATCTGTATATGAGTTCTTTATCAGTATTTTTTGCCAAAAGCTGGAAAATATCAAAAGCCGGGTTTTTCAGATTTATGTACTTGTTGCTTTTTTGAAGCCAAACAATATTTAATTTACCCTTTCTTTTATACCTATATTCAATTCTATGCATAAAGTTCAACTTTCAGGAAACAGCAATTTTATTTCAGTTTAATCTGAAATGACAAATATAGTAATGATTAGCCAATATGGGTTTATTGCAGTTCCATGCAAATAGTTGAAGATTGTGCATTTTTTTAAACGATTTCAGTCTTTTCAATTAATTGAAATCTATTTCTATTTTTACAAAAACAAAACTGATTGAATTATGAAAAAACTGATTTTAGTGGTATTGGCCATTTCAACACTAACGCCTTTTGGTAAAAAAGGTGAAGAAGGATTAATTGCAAAAAATGCAAAAATTGAGAAAGCAGGTTCTGACTTCGCTTTTACTGAAGGCCCGGCTGTTGCACCCGATGGGAAAGTTTACTTTACCGACCAGCCAAACGACCGAATTTATGTTTGGGATGAAAAAGCCGGCATTTCGCTTTGGCTCGAAGGTACCGGCCGGTCGAATGGAATGTATTTCAATTCGCGTGGCTTGTTGGTTACCTGTGCCGATGAAAAAAACCAACTTGCTTATTTTGATGAAAACAAAAAACTTGTACCAATACACGAAGGATTTGAAGGAAAACATTTGAATGCTCCTAACGATTTATGGATTTCTCCAAATGGCGGCATCTATTTTTCTGACCCATATTATCACCGCGACTGGTGGGCTGAAGGACACAAGGAAATACAGGATGTGCGTGGTGTTTATTTTTTAGCTCAGGATGGTAAGATAATACGTGTGATAAACGACTATAAAACACCAAACGGTTTGATTGGCACACCCGATGGAAAAACTTTGTATGTTGCCGATATTCAGGCTAATGAAACCTGGAAATATGATATTCAGCCGGATGGTAGTTTAACAAATAAAACCTTTTTTGCACCTAAAGGAAGTGACGGGATGACCATTGATGATGAAGGAAATGTTTATTTAACTTCAGGAAAAGTTTGGGTTTATAATCCGAAGGGTGATTTAGTTGAAGAAATAGAATTTCCTGAGAGCCCGGCAAATGTTTGTTTTGGCGGGAAAAAACGCGACATACTTTTTGTTACCGCGCGAAAGGGTGTTTACACGCTGAAAATGAATGTGAAAGGCGTGAATTAGTTTAAAGTTTAAAGTTCAGAGTTTAAAGGAAATACTTTAAACTCTGAACTCTGAACTACTTCATTTCCCAGTCATCCGTTCTGAATGATGATGCCGGTAATCCTTCGGTATTAAAAAGTTCACCGACCACAAAATCATCAAAAGCATACCGAACTGCCACAGGTTTTTCAACGTTTGGGGCATAAACCGAAATTCCCTGATTGGTAATAAATGCCTGTGCCGGAACAAAGTTTTTGTTTTCGCCGGCTACTTTAAAATTTTTAAGTTCCTTGCCAAAAGTCGTCAATCCGTTATTTGCGTGGTCAAAAGTGAGTTTTACAATGCTGCCTTCAACTTTCATTTCTTTTAAAACCGGCCCTGAATATTCAATTCCTTTTTTGTCATAAGTTTTTGCAAGTGCCAGGTAAGCCAGTCTTTCTCCTGCCACTTTTTTGTTGGCCGGGTGAATGCATGTTTCTTCTCCGGCATCTAAAATACAGGCCATTCCAAGGTTTGGCAAGGTTGAAACTTTTAACATTGATTCGCGGATAAATGCTGAATTTAAACCACTGTTTCCGTAATTGTACGGCGCAATCTGTACATAATAGAACGGAAAATCGCCAATTCCCCATTCTGAAATCCAGTTCTTCGATAACCCGGGCAACAGTTTTTCGTATTCAGCAGGTTCATTACGGTTTGATTCTCCCTGATACCAAAGCGCACCTTTTATTGCGTATCCGGCCATTGGCGAAATCATTGCATTGTATAAAACTG
>DAOPKR010000071.1:20177-21534 GCA_035391305.1 Draconibacterium sp. | reverse complement strand
GAAGTAAGAAAACGCTACGATGGAAGAATCCGAAATCCGTTTAACGAATATGAATGCGGACACTGGTATGCACGCGCCATGGCAAGTTATGGTTTATTGCAGGGATTAACCGGTGTTCGTTATGATGCTGTTGACAGGATTTTATATATAGATTCGAATATTGGCGACTTTAAAAGCTTCATTTCAACTGAGTTTGGTTTTGGAACTGTTGAATACAAAAACGGCAAAACAGAGTTGCAGGTTGCTTATGGAGAAATTCCGGTGAAAGAAATTATCGACCTAAAAAAGAAACAATAAAGGGAAAATCCTTTTGAGTTGGAATTTGAAAATCCAAAACATATTTTAGTAAGGGCAACTTCCAGCCACTTTATGATCTTTAGTAATCAATGAGTTAGTATGGAATAACTGGCATTCTGTAGCTTAACATCCTTGGGAAAGGGTCAATCTTTAAGCGGATTAGGTATCTTTATCATTGCATCTGACAAATACAATTATCAAATATTCTCAACTCGTTGTAAAGGATATTTGATACCTATTTTATTGTATTTCCATTTTCAGGCAAATGAGCATTTTGCTTTACAAGCAATGTATTAATAATTCAAAAAATCCCATTGTAAATGAGGTATTATCTGGGTTTTAATGAATAGAACGCAGAATAAAAAGAAAAAAATACAGACAATAATTTTTAAATGTCCTCGCAACACTTATATTTACAAAGCTAATTAACTAAAACTAATTAAATAATATACTATGAAAAAGCTCAATCCCATTGTCAGAATGTAGTTAAAGACTTGATTTCAAATTCTATCATCGTTAAGTGTAACCAACATGAATGAACAGTAAACATGTCTTGCAAAAACTCTGCATCAGTTATTTTAAGCTTAAAATTTGTATTTCTGAAACTACACAAATCACATATCATGAAAAGATTATTCACATTTTTTATTCTTGCAGTTTTGTTCGGTTATTATGCAAACTCACAAAATACAATAACACCGGCTTTACCCGGTTTCGATGTTATCCGAACTGATATTCCGCACGGAAAAATTGATACAATCAGTTACAATTCAACAACTGTTGGAACTACCCGGCAGGCTTTGATTTATACTCCTCCGGGCTATTCAAAAGATAAGAAATACCCGGTGCTTTACCTGCTTCACGGTATTGGCGGCGATAAAATGGAGTGGTTAAACGGTGGCCATCCCAACGTGGTTCTCGATAATCTTTACGCCGAAAAGAAAGTGGAGCCGATGATCGTGATTATGCCCAACGGCCGCGCCATGAAGGACGATAGCGCCACCGGCAATATTTTTGCACCCGATAAAGTTGAAGCATTCGCCACTTTCGAAAAAGATTT
>DAOPKR010000071.1:0-20077 GCA_035391305.1 Draconibacterium sp. | reverse complement strand
GCCAACAACATTCCGCACATATATTTCATCGAACACGGCTACCACGATTTTAAAGTCTGGAAAAACGGACTTTACATGTTTTCGCAATTGTTGTTTAAACCGGTTGATGTTGCTTCTTTCGATAAAATAAGTATGGCCGGAACACCTGCCGAATCCACTATCCGCTCGGCAAAATACCCGCAGATGTTACCCGATGGAACAGCGGTTTTCAGAATTAAAGCGCCCGAAGCACAAAAAGTTCAGCTCGATTTGGGCAAAAAATACGACATGGTGAAAAATGCCGAAGGCGTTTGGGAAGCCACAACCGATTCGTTAAGTGAAGGTTTTCATTACTATTCGCTAATTATTGATGGCGTTGCAGTTTGCGACCCGGCAAGCGAAACTTTCTACGGAATGGGACGCATGGCCAGCGGTTTCGAGGTTCCGTTTAAGGGAGACGACTATTACACCCTCAAAAATGTTCCGCACGGTGACACCCGCATAAAAAGGTACTACTCCGATGTTTTGAATTCATGGCGTACTTTTTACATGTACGCACCACCCGGCTACGACGAAAACACCGCTGAAAAATACCCGGTTTTGTATATTTTACATGGCGGTGGCGAAGATCAGCGCGGCTGGGCCACACAAGGCAAAACCGACCTCATTCTTGATAACCTTGTTGCTGAAAAGAAAGCCGTTCCGATGATTGTGGTAATGGTTGACGGAAACATGCCCGTTGGTGGTTTTGGCGAAGAATCGCTGAAGCTTTTTGAAAGGGAACTGAAACAGGCTGTGATTCCGTTTGTGGAAAAAAATTTCAGGGTAAAAACCGATGCCAACTCCCGTGCACTCGCCGGTTTGTCGATGGGCGGACTGCAAACACTCCATGCCGGTGTTAAAAATACAGAGCTTTTTGCTTACCTCGGCGTTTTCAGCTCGGGCTGGTGGGCCAACCAGCCGGCACTTGCCAATCCTCAATACGATTTTATGAAAGCAAATTCAGAAAAAATTAATACAAACCTGAAACAGTTTTGGATTGCCATGGGCGGCAAAGAAGACATTGCCCGGCAAAACTGCCAGGCGATGATGGCGAAATTCGACGAAATGAAAATCAACTACAAATACAGCGAATATCCGGGTGGGCATACCTGGCCGGCTTGGCGTAACAACCTTTTTAACTTTGCACAACTGCTTTTTAAATAAAATCAGCTATGTAACATGAAAATAAATTTAATGTGTTTTCATATATCACCCCTTTATCCCCTCAATTGGAAAATTGCTGCAAGGCTACGCCAAACAAATCTTGTTTTAAATGCCACCTTTAAAGCTCGTCCCGATTATTTGATAAAAACAAAATGACAACAGTTTAAAACTATAAAACCAATGAAAAAGATTTCAGCGATTACTCTGTTTATTCTTCTGCTATTGGCGCGAGGAAATATTTTCGCACAAGACCCCAATTTTCAAATATACCTTTGTTTGGGGCAATCGAACATGGAAGGTGCAGCAAAAGCAGAGTTTCAAGATTCCACAGTCAATCCGCGTTTTGAGGTAATGGAGGCAGTGAATTGCGACAACCTCGACCGTAAAATGGGAAGCTGGTATCCTGCCGTTCCTCCGTTGTGCCGTTGTCGCACAAACATGGGCCCGGCTGATTATTTTGGAAGGACCATGGTTGAACATCTTCCCGAAAATGTAAAAGTGGGAGTAATAGTGGTTGCCGTTGGCGGTTGCAAAATCGAATTGTTCGATAAGGAAAATTACCAGAAGTATGTTGAAACTGCACCTGGCTGGATGAAGGGAATGATAAACGAATACGATGGAAATCCATACGGAAGGTTGGTTGAAATGGCTAAACTGGCGCAGAAAGAAGGTGTTATCAAAGGCATTTTACTACACCAGGGCGAATCGAATAGTAACGACAGTTTATGGACACAAAAGGTAAAAGGTGTTTACAATAACCTGGTGAAAGATTTAAACCTCGACCCGAATAAGGTACCGCTACTTGCAGGTGAAACTGTAAATGCTGACCAGCAGGGAATCTGCGCCGGGATGAATTCCATCATTGCCATTCTGCCGCAAACACTGCCCAATTCGTATGTAATTTCTTCGGCAGGATGTGCTGATGGTCCCGACAACCTTCATTTCAGCGCTGCCGGTTATCGCGAACTGGGAAAACGGTATGCTAAAAAAATGCTTGAACTGCAGGGGGTGAAAAAGTAAATTTCAAAATGAAGTTCAGTTGTGATACAGAACAGACTTCGACTACCCTCAGTATGACCGTAACGCAAAGTGCCGGGGAAAGGGCGTTAACTAAATGACATTAATGTAAGATGGTTTGAAACTTGTTGCAGAAGTTAAATTCACAATTACTAAAGAGCAAATAGAACTACATGGCTTTCAATATCAATAAAATAAAACGGTTTTTGTGCGTAATGGCTGTTTGCAGTTTTATGTTGATTGAAGTTGGCGTGGCGCAGGAAAAGCTATACCGAAACGAATTTCCTTTAAACTACGTGAAATTGCTTGATGGACCGTTTAAGCATGCACAGGATATCAATATTCATGTGCTGCTGGAGTACGATATTGATCGTTTAATCGCACCCTTCCGAAAAGAAGCGGGTTTACCCGAAAAAGCAAAACTATATCCAAATTGGGCCGGTTTGGATGGTCATGTGGGTGGTCATTACCTGTCAGCGCTAGCCATGAATTATGCTTCAACCGGAAATACCGAATGCAAAAAACGAATGGAATATATGATTTCGGAGTTGAAAGCCTGCCAGGAAGCCAACGACAAAAATCACCCCGGTTGGGGAAAGGGGTATGTTGGTGGCGCGCCCAACAGTCAACAAATATGGAGTACTTTGCAGAAAGGCGATTTTTCAGCTTACCGTGCAGCCTGGGTTCCGTGGTACAACGTACATAAATTGTACGCAGGTTTGCGCGACGCATGGTTGTATGCCGGAAACGAAGATGCAAAAAACATTTTTCTGAAATTCTGTGACTGGGGAATCAAAATCACCTCAAATCTTTCCGAAGAACAAATGCAACAGATGCTTGACACTGAACACGGTGGTATGAACGAAATATTTGCCGATGCTTACCAGATGACCTACAACGAAAAATACATGGTTGCTGCCAAACGGTTTTCGCACCGGATGTTGCTTGATGCCATGGCTGCCGGAAACGACAACCTCGATAATAAACACGCCAACACCCAGGTTCCGAAGGCTGTCGGTTTTCAGCGCATTGCCGAACTTTCGAAGGATGAGAAATACTGCAATGCCGCGAGTTACTTTTGGGAAACAGTAACCGGAAAACGCTCGCTGGCTTTTGGCGGAAACAGTCGGCGGGAATTTTTTCCCAGCGTAGCTTCGTGTACTGATTTTGTAAACGATGTGGAAGGTCCCGAAACCTGTAACTCATACAACATGCTGAAGTTGACAGAGAATTTGTTCCGCATGAATCCGCAGGCAAAATATGCTGATTACTACGAACGTACCATGTACAACCACATTCTTTCGACCCAGCACCCTGAACATGGTGGTTATGTGTATTTTACCCCGGCGCGTCCGCGGCATTACCGGGTTTACTCGGCACCAAACGAAGCCATGTGGTGTTGTGTGGGCAGCGGAATGGAAAACCATGGAAAGTACAGCCATTTTATCTACACCCATCAAAACGATTCACTGTTTCTGAATCTGTTTGTGGCTTCGGAACTCAACTGGCGTGAAAAAGAAATAAAACTGGTGCAGGAAACTCAATTTCCAAACGAAGAAAAAACAACACTGAAAATCACCGGCGGAGCTGCAATGTTCAAGCTGATGGTTCGCTATCCGTTGTGGGTAGAAGAAGGAGCGCTGAAAATTCTGGTCAATGGAAAGCCTTTTGAAATTAATGCCAGGCCCTCATCATATATTGCTGTTGAAAGGAACTGGAAAAAGGGCGATGAGGTTCAGATTTTATTGCCAATGCGCAATACAATCGAAAAAATGCCCAATGTACCTAACTATTTTGCCGTTATGCACGGGCCAATTTTGCTGGGCGCCAAAACCGGAGCCGAAGATTTAAAAGGTGTGGTTGCCGACGATGGACGATGGGCGCACATTGCAGGCGGCGAGCGGCTTCCGGTTGACAAAGCCCCGATAATAATCGAGAACAGCATGGAAGATATTGCCGGAAAAATTAAGCCGGTAAAAGACAAGCCATTCACATTTAGCACTTCGCTGAACATGGAGAATAAAGCAGATATTGAATTGGAACCGTTTTACAGGATTCACGACTCGCGATACATGATTTACTGGATGTGGCTGACTGAATCACAATACAAAAACTATATCGATTCGCTTGCAATTGTGGAAAAAGAAAGGACGGAACTTCAGAAACGAACCATCGATTTTGTAGCACCCGGCGAACAGCAACCAGAAGCCGACCACCAGATGGAAAAGATAAAATCATCCGCCGGAAATTTTCAGGATGAATTCTGGCGCGATGCCCGAAACGAAGGTTTTTTCAGCTACAGCATGGCAACGAATTCCGAAACCGGATTGAGTCTGATAATTCGTTACTGGGGCGCCGAGTGGGGAATCCGGAAATTCGACATTTATATCGATAATGAAAAACTGGTAACCGAAGACAACACAGGCCGCTGGAACCAGAGCCTGTTTCACGATGTTAAATATGATATTCCAGATTCAATGGTAAAAGATAAAAAACAAATTAGGGTAAAATTTCAGGCTTTGCCCGGAAACACTGCCGGAGCGGTATATTATATCAGGCTGGTGAGAAAATAAGAATGAATAAAAAATAACTGTAAAATCAAAATAAAGAAACAAATGCTTTTTAAAAATTTACTCTTGGAAATCAAAACAATTCTGTTTTCAGCGGCTTTTACTGCACTGTTCTCGCTGACAGTTTGTAGTCAAACAACAAATTCACCAGTGTTTACCGATTTTGTGTACGAAGGCAACGATAAGGTTTATACCGACAACCCGCTGAAACCTGGCGAGTTATACAATCCAATTTTGCAGGGCTGCTACCCTGATCCGAGCATAACCCGAAAAGGTGACGATTATTACCTGGTTACTTCAACTTTTGCGATGTTTCCCGGAGTACCAATTTTTCATTCAAAAGATTTGGTGAACTGGAAACAAATTGGCCACGTACTAGATCGTAAATCACAATTGGTTGTTCACGATTGCGGAATAAGTGCCGGAATTTATGCACCGCAGATTCTGTATAATAAAAACAACGACACTTTTTATATGATAACTACTCAGTTTTCAGGAGGTTTTGGAAATATTGTGGTGAAAACCAAAGACCCGCTTAATGGCTGGAGCGATCCAATAAAACTTGATTTTAACGGAATTGACCCTTCTCTTTTCTTCGATGATAACGGGAAAGCTTATGTAATTCACAACGATGCTCCTGACCAGGGGAAGGAATTGTACAACGGTCACCGGGTAATAAAAATCTGGGAATATGATGTTAATACAGACAAAGTTATATCCGGAACCGACGAAATTATAGTGGATGGTGGAGTTGATTTGTCTAAAAAACCGATTTGGATTGAAGCACCTCATCTTTACAAAAAAAATGGAAAATACTATTTAATGTGTGCTGAAGGCGGAACCGGCGGCTGGCACAGTGAAGTTATTTTTAAAAGCGATAACCCGAAAGGGCCTTTTACTCCTGCACCTGGCAACCCAATTCTGACGCAACGTCATTTTCCCAAAGAACGCGTAAATAAGGTTGATTGGGCTGGTCATGCCGATTTGGTTTTGGGGCCTGATAACAAGAAATATTACGGTGTTTTTCTGGCTGTTCGCCCCAATGAAAAAGACAGGGTGAACACTGGCCGCGAAACGTTTATTCTGCCAGTGGATTGGTCGGGTGAGTTTCCGGTTTTCGAAAACGGGCTTATTCCCATGGAACCAAAACTAAAAATGCCCGCCGGAGTTACTGAAAACAAAGCCGGACAGGATGGATTCTTCCCCAACGGAAACTTTACGTTTAAAGACGATTTCAACGCCGGAAAACTGGATTACCGCTGGATTGGACTCCGCGGCCCACGCGAAGATTTTATTTCAACTTCAAAACAAGGATTGAAAATCAAGCCTTTTGAAACCAACATCAAAGAAGTAAAACCCACTTCAACACTGTTTCTAAGGCAGATGCACAAAACCTTTTCGTTTACGGCAACTGTTGATTACAAACCTGAATCAGAAAATGACCTGGCCGGAATTGTGGCGTTGCAAAGTGAACGGTATAACTATGTTTTCGGTATAACAAAAAAGGGAGCCGATTATTATATTCTACTGGAAAGAACCACCGGAAAATTCAGAAGCCGCGAGGCTGAATCAAAAATTGTGGCCAGCACCAAAATCGATCTCAGCAAACCGGTTCGTTTGCAGATGGCGGCCAATGGCGACGATTATCAATTCAGCTACTCAATCAACGGAACCGATTATTTTAATTTGGGTGGAACTGTTTCAGGAGATATTCTTTCAACCGATGTGGCCGGTGGTTTTACTGGTTGTTTGCTGGGTTTGTATGCAACTTCGGCAAACAACGCATTTCCGGAATAAAAATGGTTGAAATAAAATTTCTGTAAAAGCAGTAACAAAAAACGAAAAAGATGAATTTTAAGACAAGAGTGATTATCAGGAAAAACAGGACCTTTTTGCTTTCATTGATTTGCATTTTAGCTTCAGTCAATGTTATGGCACAGCCTGCAAAAGGCGGCAAACAGATTAGTTCCGATTTGTTTGGGCTATTTTTCGAGGATATCAACTATGCTGCTGATGGTGGCTTGTATGCCGAACTGGTGCAAAACCGTTCGTTTGAATACAATCCTGCAGAACGCCGCGAATGGAATCCATTATCTTACTGGGAATACATAAGCCCGGGTTATTCGTATGGCAAAATCAGTGTTGAAACCATAACGCCGGTTCACCCAAACAACCCGCATTACATTGTTTTAACTGCAGAGTTTGTTGGTAGTTACGAACAATTTAAAGGCGAATCGGGAGTTGGAATTAAAAACTCAGGTTTCGATGGAATAGTGGTTAACAAAGGAGAAAATTATAATTTTTCATTATTTGCAAGGCAACTCTCTGACAATCCGATGGAGTTAATGATTAGCCTTGAAAATCGCAGGGGAGAAATTCTTGCCCTCAATACAGTTTTTACTTCCAAAAATGACTGGCAAAAATATTCAGTCTCATTAAATGCGAATGCTGATTGTGACAGTGCAATGTTGGTTGTTCTTGCAAAAACTCCGGGTATTCTGGCGCTCGATATGATTTCATTATTTCCTGAAAAGACCTTTAAAAACCGCCCCAACGGTTTGCGTGCCGACCTGGCGCAAAAACTGGCCGACATGAAACCTGCTTTTATCCGTTTTCCGGGAGGTTGCCTTGTTCATGGCGACGGACTTGGAAACATGTACCGCTGGAAAAACACAATTGGACCGTTGGAACAACGCAAGGCACAGCGAAATATTTGGGGTTACCACCAGACTGCCGGATTGGGCTATTTCGAATACTTTCAGTTTTGCGAAGATATTGGCGCCAAACCACTTCCGGTTGTTCCAGCAGCAGTAAGTTGCCAGAATTCGGGCGGAACATGGCGAATTGGAGGAACCGGACAAAAAGCAATTCCTAATGAAGAAATGGATGAATACATTCAGGAAATTCTGGATCTGATTGAGTGGGCCAACGGACCTGCAACTTCGGAATGGGGCGCAAAACGCGCTGCCGCCGGACATCCGGAGCCTTTTCATCTTGAATACCTGGGAGTTGGGAATGAAGATAAAATCACTCCTGAATTTGAAGAACGTTTTAAAGAGATTTATGGGGCTGTAAAAGTAAAACACCCCGAAATTACAATTATCGGAACAGTTGGACCTTTCCACAGCGGAGAAGATTTTGATAAAGGCTGGAAGATTGCAGATGATATAAAATTGCGGATAGTTGACGAACATTACTACGTTCAACCAGAATGGTTAATGGCAAATGTGCACCGTTACGATAATTATCCGCGCACTTCATCGAAAGTTTATTTGGGCGAATACGCTTCGTGGGGAAACAAATTGAAAAATGCCATTGCTGAAGCTGCTTATTTAACCGGGCTCGAACGCAATGGCGACGTGGTCAATCTGGCTTCGTACGCTCCGCTACTTGCAAAAAAAGGTTTCACACAATGGACCACAGACATGATTTTCTTCGATAATGTAAATATTCTTCTCACACCCAATTATCATGTTCAAAAAATGTTCATGACAAACCGGGGCGATACATGGTTCGACAAGGTAATTTCGAAAAATGAAAGTGATACAACATTGGCTGCTTCATGTGTGCAGGACGGTAAAACCGGCGATATTATCCTGAAAATGGTGAATTACAGCGACACTGGCAAACCCATGAAAGTTAACCTTGGCAAATTCGGTAAAATTGATGCACAAGCTGAACAAACAGTTTTGAGCGGCCAACCCGGTGATGAAAATACTTTCGAAGACCTTCAGAAAATTGTTCCGGTAACGTCACAGATTGAAGTTGCCAAATCATTTCAATATGCTGCTCCGCCAATGTCAGTTACAGTGATTAGAATAAAAAGAAACATTTCAGAAAACTGATATAATTTAAAATTATCATTTCATGAAACGATATATATTTTTCACAATAATTCTCTCACTTTCATTACTGACTTTCAGTTGCAAAAAGGTGGAGGCTCCGGCAGCCTGTGGACCTGTTCCAACAGAGAACCAGATGCGCTGGCAGGAAATGGAATATTATGCTTTTCTGCATTTTTCGCTGAATACTTACACCGACCAGTCGTGGGGTTTTGGCAACGAAGATGTAGCCTTGTTTAACCCGACTGAGTTGGATGCCCGGCAGTGGGCGCGCATTTGCAAAGAGGCAGGAATGAAGGGAATCATCGTTACAGCCAAACACCACTGCGGTTTTTGTTTGTGGCCATCGGCTTACACCGAATATTCGGTAAAAAATGCACTGTGGGAAGACGGAAAAGGCGATGTGATTCGTGAATTGGCCGATGCCTGTAAAGAATATGGCCTGAAACTCGGAATTTACCTTTCGCCTTGGGACAGAAACCACGTGGATTACGGAAAACCGGAATACATTACCTATTTCAGAAACCAGCTTACCGAACTTCTGACAAATTACGGCGATATTTTTGAAGTGTGGTACGACGGTGCCAACGGCGGAACCGGCTGGTACGGTGGCGCCAACGAAAACCGCAAAATCGACCGAGCAACTTACTACGACTGGAAAAACACCTACAAACTTGTGCGTGAACTGCAACCCAATATCGTTATCTGGAACGATGGCGGCGACCGGGCTGATTTGCGCTGGGTGGGAACCGAAGGAGGCTGGGTTGGCGAAACCAACTGGAGTTTACTGAATGCCACCGGCGATGTGCCTTTCGAAATGTTGCATTACGGCGTGGAAAACGGTGACTCGTGGGTTCCGGGCGAAGTAAATACTTCTATCCGTCCTGAGTGGTTTTATCATCCCGGTGAAGATACAAAGGTGAAAACTCTGCCTCAGTTGATGGACACTTATTACAATTCTATCGGTAGAAACGCAACTTTTCTGTTAAACTTCCCGATAATGCCTAACGGTTTGATTCATCCAAACGACGAAAAAGCTGCGCTTGACTTGGCTGCTGCTGTAAAAGAAGCATTTGCCGAAAACCTAGTGAAAAATACAAAAACCGAAGCCAGCAATTTTCGCGGTAGGAGTAAAAAATTCGGACCAGCCAATGTGATTGACGATGAAAAAGATTCGTACTGGGCAACCGATGACGAAGTGAAAACTGCTTCGCTGACAATCGATTTTGGGAAGCCAACCACCTTTAATCGTTTTATGGCGCAGGAATATATTCGCCTGGGACAACGTGTAAAAGCTTTTACCATTGAAGCGCAGGTTGACGGAAACTGGCAGGAAATAGCCAAAGCGACCACCATCGGTTACAAACGTATTTTGCGCTTCCCGACAGTTATGGCTACACAATTGCGTTTCAGCATTACCGATTCGAAAGCGTGCCCGTTGATTTCGAATATTGGAGTTTACAATGCGCCGCAAATTCTTACCCAACCAACAATTATCAGAAATCAGGCTGGAGAAATCAGTATAATTCCGGCCGATGCCGAATCGGAAATTTATTACACGCTTGACGGTTCCGAAGCAACCAATGCATCGACAAAATACACCGGTCCTGTTCAAACCGAAGGAAAAGTGAAAATAAGCGCCATTTCAGTAGAACCCGCAACAGGGAAAAGAAGCCAGGCAACTACAGAAGAATTTGGACTACCGCGCAAAAACTGGAAAATTATTGGGACTGAAGATGAAAGAGTTTATCAAATTATTGACGGAAATCTGGCAACTGGCTGGCGCCATAGCGATGGAACAAAACTTCCGGCTGACCTTGTTATTGACCTTGGCGAAGAATTAAATCTGAGTGGATTTAAATACTATCCCGAGCAGAATTCATGGCAGCCCGGTACAATTACGCATTACGAATTTTATATCTCAACGGACGGTAAAAACTGGAAAAAGGTCAGCGAAGGCGAATTCTCCAATATCAAAAATAATCCTTTGTGGCAAACTAAAAATTTTGAACCTGTTACAGCCCGCTATTTTAAACTTCGTGCCCTGAAAAACACTGAAAACAACACCAGGATTGGGTATGCAGAAGTTGATGTGATAACGAACAGAATCAAATAATTAAATCATTATGAAAAAAGTAACCGGTAAAACCTTGTCCCTTTTGATATTATCATTTACCCTTTTATTCAATTTAAATACTTTTTCTCAAATAAAGAAAGCGCAAAATCCTGTGATTCATGCCGATGTTCCCGATTTATCGATGATTCGCGTAGGCGATACGTATTACATGAGCAGTACCACCATGCACATGGCTCCCGGTGTGCCAATCATGAAATCGAAAGACCTGGTTAACTGGGAACTCGTAAATTATGCCTACGATACGTTGGCAAATGTTGATGCTATGAACCTTGTAAACGGCAAAAGTACCTACGGAAAAGGGACATGGGCAAGTTGTATCAGATATCATAATGGGATGTTCTATGTTTCAACTTTTGCGCAAACCACAAACAAAACCTACATCTACAAAACCAGGGACATTGAAAATGGTCAGTGGGAAAGAATCGTTTTTGCGCCTGCATACCACGATCACACAATTTTATTTGATGATGACGGCAAAATTTATATGATTTGGGGCGTCAGAAAACTTCGGATAATTGAATTAAAAGACGACCTGACGGGTGTAAAAGAAGAAACCGAAAGAGTTTTGATTGAAGATGCAAACGCACCCTTCGGACAAAATGTTGGTCTTGGCGAAGGTTCGCAAATTTTTAAGGTGAATGGTAACTACTACCTGTTTAACATTGCCTGGCCGCGTGGCGGAATGCGCACTGTTGTGGTTCACTGCGCCAATAAAATTACTGGACCGTGGGAAGGAAAAGTTGCATTTCAGGATTTGGGAGTTGCCCAGGGTGGAATGATTGACACACCCGACGGAAAATGGTTTGCTTACCTGTTCCGCGATTTTGGAGCAGTGGGCCGGATTCCTTATATCGTGCCTATGACATGGGAAAATGACTGGCCTGTAATTGGTGTTGATGGAAAAGTGCCCGAAACTCTAGACTTGCCAGCCAACAAAAGCCTGATTCCGGGAATTGTGAATTCGGATGAATTCGAACGCAAAAAAGGCGAACCGGCATTGCCTCTGGTTTGGCAGTGGAACCACAATCCTGAAAATTCGTTGTGGTCGGTTACTGAACGGAAAGGATTTTTGCGCCTCAAAACCGGAAGACTTGATTCGCTTTTTGTTCTGTCAAGAAATACTTTGACACAGCGCACTTTTGGCCCGGTTTGTTCCGGTACAACAGTTGTTGATGTCTCGAAAATGAAAGAAGGCGATTTTGCAGGCCTTGCTTTGCTGCAAAGTAAATTCGGACAGGTGGGCGTGAAAATGGAAAACGACGAAAAATTGATTGTGATGGTCAACTCAGGCAGTGGAAAGCCTGTTGAAGTTCAAAAGATACCACTGAAGCAAAACACGGTTTTCCTGAAAGCCGCCTGTAATTTTAAAGACAGAACCGACCGGGCTTACTTTTATTACAGTCTTGATGGTAAAATCTGGGTGGCTATCGGCGACGAGCTAAAAATGGAATATTCGCTTTCGCATTTTATGGGCTACCGGTTCGGCCTGTTTAATTACGCAACAAAAAATACCGGTGGGTGTGCCGATTTCGACTGGTTCAGAATCAGTCCCTGGATGTAATCAAAAATACGATATATTTTAAAAGTGAGATTTAACAAGAAGCTGCAGTCACCCTTCTACTATGCTCAGGGTGATGGTCATCCTGAGTCCCGATTACTCAGGAAAGGATGTTTAACAAGTAAAATCTATTTTAATAATCAATAAAATGAAAAACAAAAAACTAATACTTTCATTTTTGGCTGTGTTGGGAGTTTACACACTGTCAGCGCAAAATCCAATCATCCGCAACCAGTTTACCGCCGACCCTTCGGCAAGAATTTTTAACGGGAAAGTCTATCTTTTCCCGTCGCACGATATAAAAGCCCCGGAAGGCAAAAACCTTCGAAAAGACTGGTTTTGCATGGCCGACTACCATGTTTTTTCTTCTGAAAACCTATGCGACTGGATAGACCACGGCGTGATTGTTAGCCAGGAAAAAGTGCCGTGGGTCGATTCCATGTCGTACAGCATGTGGGCACCCGATTGTGTTGAACGAAACGGGAAATACTACTTCTATTTTCCGGCAAATAAAAACACTGCCGATCCGAATGGAAGAAAAGGTTTTGGCATTGGCGTTGCAGTTGCCGACAAACCTGAAGGTCCATATATTCCGCAACCAGAATCGATTAAGGGAATTTTTGGTATCGACCCGAATATTCTGATTGACAAAGACGGGCAGGCTTATATTTATTATTCGATGGGAAATATTTTTGTAGCAAAACTGAAGGAAAACATGGTGGAACTGGAATCCGACCCGATAGCCATTCCTGATTTACCATCAAAAGGACTTAAAGAAGGACCGTGGGTTTTTGAGCGGAACGGAATTTATTACCTCACTTTTCCGCATGTCGAAAATAAAATAGAACGGCTGGAATATGCGATGGGTGACAATCCGATGGGACCATTTAAAATGACGGGTGTAATCATGGACGAGTCGCCGCTGAATTGCTGGACCAACCACCATTCGTTTATCGAAAAAGACGGTCAGTGGTACCTTTTTTATCACCAGAATGAGTATTCGCCCCAATTTGACAAAAACCGCTCGGCCTGTATCGATAGTATGTTTTTTAATGCCGACGGAACCATTCAAAAGGTAACTCCCACCTTTCGCGGCGTGGGATTGACAAATGCAAAGGGTAAAATCGAAATCGACCGGTACAGTTTAAAAAGTGAGTCGGGAGCGTCCATTTCACTAATCGATACTGTCAACTCTTTTTCAGGCTGGAAAACTATTCTCACAAGTAAAAATGCATGGATTCAATACAATTCTGTTGATTTCGGAACCGAAAAAATCAAATCAGTTCATGTCAATGCAAGTTCTAAAAACGGTGGGATTCTTGAAATTCATTTGGATAATATTGATGGTCCTTTATTTTCAGAAATTGCGCTTCCAAAAAGTTCAGACTGGAAAATTGTTGAATCTAAAATTTCAAATCTAAAACCTGGAATCCATAACCTGGTTATTGTTTCAAAAGATGAAAATCCAGCAGAAATTGACTGGATTCAATTTGAATGAAGTGGCAGGTATGTTTAGTTTGCTCTTTATTAGCTTAAATAAAAGATGTTGTATTGAAATTTGTTTTGAGTAAAAATCTGAATAAATACAGCTTTTTTTTACGATACCAGCCAGAACTTTGTATTTTGCAAACAATGAATGAACCTGATTTGAACAAATAAAACAATCATGAAAACAAAGTTTTTAATTATTCTGCTAATAATACAGGGTGCATTTTTTTCAAACGCCCAACTTCCGGCGGATGGCTGGAGTTTTAGCTACCCCGCCGATAAATTTACCGATAATGCCCTGCTTGATTTGCGTTACCTAAACGAAAAAACAGCAGGAGAAAGCGGGTTTATTGAACTTTCACCGGATGGAAATTCATTTCAAACTGAAAACGGCGAACCAATCAGGTTTTGGAGCATCAACGGCGGCGATGGCACAAAAGACATGAGCGACGCTGACCTGGCAAGATTTGCACGTTTCCTTGCAAAAATGGGCGTAAATATGATCCGCTACCACGGCAGCATCAACCCAACCGGATCAGATATAAACGATGTTGACAAGGCCGATGTAACTGCAATCTGGAGAATGGTCGCTGCCATGAAAAAGGAGGGAATTTATTCCACAATTTCGCCATTTTGGGCGCATAACGGACACATGGGAAATCCGGCAATCAAAGATTGGGGAATTCCGGGTTATGCAAACAACGATGATTTGTGGGGCGTTATGTATTTTAGCGACACTCTTAAAAATGCCTACAAGAATTGGGTTAAATACCTTTATACCGAAACAAATCCTTTTACCGGGGTTGCTTTAAAAGATGAGCCGGCAGTTGCACTTATTCAGGTAAAAAATGAGGACGGGCTTTTCTGGTGGACTATTTCATCGGTAAAACCTGAGTTTGAAAAAGTGATAATGAAAAAGTTTTACGAGTGGGCAATCGCAAAATACGGATCGGATGCCGCAGTAAAATCTGCATGGTCAAATGCTTCGCAATCAAAGGACAACTGGTCGGCAGGTGAACTTGCATTGTATAATATCTGGGATGCAACCCAGCCGCAATCGGGTGGAAAATCAAAACGGGTTAGCGACCAAATTCAGTTTCTTACTGAAACCGAACGGAATTTTTACAAGGAAATACATGATTATTACAGAGACTCATTGCGCTGTCCTCAACTGATAAATGCAAACAACTGGAAAACTGCAGATGCCAACCTTCTTTTTGACGCCGAAAGATATGCAAATTCGTCGTGCGAGGTTTTGGCAGTAAACCGCTACTTCGATCCCGGCCATGTTGGGCCAAATGCAGGCTGGCGAATTGATCCCGGCGATAATTATGTTGGTAATTCGGTTTTATTCGAACCCCATAAATTACCGGTAAATATCAAACAGGTAAAAGGGCATCCAATGTTGGTTACCGAGAGTGGCTGGAATTTACCACATAAATACCAGGCCGAAGGACCATTTCTTGTATCAGCATTTATGTCGTTAACCGGGGTCGATTCATATTATTGGTTTTCACCAACTTCTCCTGCATTCGACTCAAATCCTTATTTTACCTGGGCAAACCTTCCGGGAGGTCAGCACCCCATGTATCGCTGGACAATTTCAACGCCCGGGCAGATGGCAATGTTTCCGGCAAACGCGTTTCTTTATAGAAAAGGTTATATAACTCAAAGCGAAACCGTGGTTCATGAAGAACGCAAACTTCAATCAATAGTCGACAGGAAAATGCCATTGATAAGTGAAGAAAACAGCTTCGACCCAAACCGCGACAGTTATGACAGGATTAACCAGGCTAAGGAAACGGTGGTTTCTCCGCTTGCCCATTTAACAGGTAAAGTTGAAGTTGTTTATGATGGAAATCCTGACAGTTCAAAGGTTTCACCACAAATTGAGGATTTGATTGATTATGAAAATAGACAGATTACAGCAGGTACCAACCAGTTAAAGTGGGATTATAAAAATGGTATTTGTATTATGGATGCGCCATCAGCACAGGGCGTTTGTGGTTTTGCAAATACCGGAAACACTTTCGAATTGAGCGATGTAACGATTGAAACTTCAAATGAATATGCATCAATACAGTTGGTGGCGATGGATGAAAAGAGGATAAGGAATTCATCAAAAATACTTGTGCAGGTTGGTACGGTTTATCAACCAACCGGATGGAAGGAATCGGCAACAGAATTTGACATGAGCGGCAAAAAGGTTTCGGGCTTTAAAATTGAAAACACAGGCAGAATGCCCTGGAAATGTGCCAATACACAGGTTACTCTCAGGATTAGGAATGAAGTTGTTAACTCGGCTTTGCTGCTTGATGCAGCGGGATATCCGATTTCAACGATTGACATGGTTCAAATTGGTAATGAACTGCAAATTACGCTTCCTGAAAATGCAATGTATGTTATGTTGTTAAATACAACACATTCAAACAATATCGATTTAAAGGAAAAAGGAATGAAAGTATTTCCAAATCCGTCAAACGGCAGTTTTCGTGTTGAAATCCGAAATTACAAACCCACAGATTATTCAATGGAATTGCTGGGTTTGCGAGGTGAAAAGTTTTTGGAAATAAAAAATATTCAGCAATCTACTTTTAATGTAAACACAAGTAAACTGGCTAACGGAATTTTCCTTGCTGTTTTAAAAAATGAAAAAGGTGTTGTTGAAACTGAAAAAATATTCATCCAAAATAATTAAGCCCGGCTTTTCTGTAAGTCAGTTGAACAAATCAAGGTTTTTTTTCTTACTATATTGAATTTAAAACCATAGTAATGAAGATTAATATTAAAATTTCAGGAAACGCTGTTTTTTCAGTTGTAATAGTTTTATTTCTGGGATTGAGTGCATGTGCCCAACCTGATGGAGCTGCTATTTACCAGCAATATTGTGCAACATGTCATGGTGCAGATTTAAACGGCGGAAACAGTGCTAGCCTGATTGACGGAATCTGGCAATTTGGTGCAGCTGATAATTACAGGTTCAGAAATATTAAATTTGGAATAACTCATATGGGAATGCCTTCATATGGCGCGGTTTTGAAAGACAATGAAATAAATGCAGTAATAAAATATGTTAATGATGCAGAAAAAAATAGCGGTGCAGTAAAACCGGCGCTTGTAAAAGAGTTGGAAGCACTTGATTATAAACTGAATGTTGAAACATATGCCGAAGGACTCGAAATTCCATGGGCAATTGACTTTTTAGATGCCACAACCGCCCTGATAACAGAAAAACCAGGTAGATTAAGAACAGTAGTAAAAGGCAAATTGCAACCCGAAGCTGTGAAAAATACGCCTGCGGTTTTAAACGAAGGGCAGGGTGGTTTAATGGATGTTGCCGTTGATCCAAATTACAATGAAAATGGTTGGATTTACCTCGCTTTTAGTCACGTTCTCGAAAAAGCCAGCAAGGGTGAAGATCGTCCGGGAGCAATGACAAAAATTGTTCGCGGGAAAATTGTAAACAATACATGGACAAACGAAGAAACACTTTTTGAAGCTCCGCATGAAATGTACAGAACAACGCGTCACCACTACGGTTGCCGTATCGTTTTCGACCCGGCCGGATATCTGTATTTTGCCATTGGCGAACGTGGAATGAAAGATGATGCGCAGGATATAACCCGACCAAACGGAAAAGTTCACCGAATTAACAAAGATGGTTCGATACCTGCCGACAACCCATTTGTGAATAATGTAAATGCTATCAAATCAATTTATTCATACGGTAACCGGAATATCCAGGGTATTGCAATCCATCCTGAAGCCGGTGAAGTTTGGGCAACAGAACATGGCCCGTTTGGCGGTGACGAATTGAATTTAATTAAAGCCGGGAAAAATTATGGCTGGCCTGTAATTTCCTATGGCATTAATTACGATGGATCGATTTTGACAGAATTCACCCATAAACCGGGAATGGAACAACCTTCTTTATATTGGCGGCCTTCAATTGCAGTGTGCGGATTGGATTATTATACAGGCGATTTATTTAAAAAATGGAAAAATAAGTTGCTTGTAGGTGCTTTAAAATATGAAGAAGTTAGATTGCTCGACATTGAAAATGAGCGCGTGACACACGAAGAAGTTATTTTAAAAGGACAGGGGCGTGTCCGCGATGTTTGCACAGGTCCTGAAGGCGCTATTTACGTTGTTTTGAACGACCCGGGAACTGTAATAAAATTATTGCCGAAACTGGATTAACATATCAGTATTCAAATCCGGGACTTTTCAATTATTTTATTACGAGCATTTGTCTCGTAAATTGCGACTGGTTATCAATCAGCATCCGGCAGATATACACTCCGGGTTCTGTTTGTATATTATGCTCATTGCGTACATTCCATTGAACTGCGTGCTTTCCGGCTGACATTTCGTTGTTTAGTAACTGTTTAATTTTCTGACCGTTTAAATTGTAAACTTCAAGTGTTACCTTAGCTTTTTCAGTTAATTCGAATGAAATTTTTGTTTGGTCTCTAAATGGGTTAGGTGAGTTTTCCAACTGATTCTCATCCATCTTCAATTCATTAACTGAGGTCGTTGTACTGAAATCAAAATCATTGTATTTTGTAAAAAATTCAGGTCCAAGGTATTCGGGCAAGGCAGCAAGACCATAAAAAAAGGTCGAAAAATCGACTGCCTGAACATATGAAGTTTTTGTATTAGGTTCATTTAATTTGTATCTCCATATAAAATCTCTGTCTGTTCCCGGAATTTTATAAATTCCATTTCCTTCGCCACTGGCATACAATGCAACCAAATCATTCCGAACTTCGGGATCAATAGGACTAAAACCAGCGACAATGTGCGGTGAAACAATTTTATTTGGATTTTTATTAACTGCATCTGCCGAATAACCGCCTCCGGGTATTTCACCTGCGCCGCAGCCCCATGCAATTTGCTGACTTGTATTGTTTTGCCACCAGGTTTTGTCGGCTGTTGCAGCATTTTTAAAATAATTCATGTAATCCGCATTTTTCCCAAAATAGTTGCAGTAATAAAAACAAAACTGAACATGAAAAGAAGGTTGGGCTGAATTAGTCCATTCGCTTAATGTTACGTTCCCGTCAGGATAATTAAATTTTGGAAGGCTGCCTGCATCGCTGAATTTGTTATTCCAATAAGTTTGCGCAATGGCATATCTCGGAAATGATGGATTCGAATTCTTTGCAAACCATGCAAGAATTAAATATTCATTAAAAGGATTTGCCTGAACCGATGTATTTCCCTTGTCGTCCAAAATCATGTACATTTTATCGCCCTGGGCAGAAATGGCTGCTGTAAAATCCATAGAATTTAGCAAAATGGTTGTTTTTTCGACAATCTCTGAGTTGTTATGGAAGTAATTTCTGCAAAACAAAAAACCCGCAGCCAGTAACGCATTGTCAATTGTGCTGTGCTCGGTTACCCAAACCCACGATCCATCAGTTGGTTTAAAATAACGATGAAACAATCCATTCACATTTGTCGCACCCGGCGTATTTTTCAGTCTTATCCATTCATCAATTGTCTGCAAAGCTTTACTCTCGGCATTCGCATCCCAATTCACATCATCACCGGTTTTTTTGTACATTGAATCGGCAATACATAACGATATCAAACCAACTCCATTTGCATTAAGGGCTGCAGGTTTTGCACCCGCACCGCCAAGAGCAAGTGCATCGAGGTAAAATCCTCCCGGCAGTCGCATCGCGTCAATCACCTTGTAGCTGTTTTGAAACAAACGTGTTAAAATAGTATCAGTGGTTTGCGAATATGAAATATTGCATGTAAACACAAATACCAGTACTACCAAATAAATTCTTCTCATTTTGCCAGAACTTTTCCAAAATTCCAAAAAATCAGTGTTTATAGCCATAATATTGATCTCAAAAATTTGAATTTAAATCTATGAAAAGATAAAACAATAAATCTGAAAGTTGAATATATTTTCAAATTCATAATTTTTTTAAAACCAAAAAATCTTTGTATGCACCAAATTTCGGCTGGCAGGTAAAATGTATTTTTCTAAAATGTTTAGGTATAAAAGAAACCGCTCAGCATTTGTTTCTTGCACACGGACTATTTGTGATAAAAAATCCGAAGAAACCACCAATTATCAAACTTTGAAAAATTTCTCCGTTACTGAGTTCAGCCAATGGTTTGCCTGCTGAAAAATAGGTGAAAGCAAATCCGGCAATTGCACCAATTACAATGTAAATAACTGTTTTTTTAAAATGCGGAGAAGTAATTGTCCGTTTTAGCCAACTTCCTTCAGGTTCTATTTCCAATTTTTTAAATTCCA
>DAOPKR010000070.1:16614-21618 GCA_035391305.1 Draconibacterium sp. | reverse complement strand
TCCCAACCGTATCCATCTTCAGCCAAAGCCGGATAAGCATCAGCTTCTTTAAGTCCGGGGTTATTTACGTCAGTTTGTTTATCCCCATTATAAACACAAGCTGATGATGCATAAAAGAAACGCGTTACTCCAAGGTCGCGTGCAGCCATTAAAAGATGCGTGTTAATTAAAACACTCAGCATGCAATCGGCTTTGTTATTTTCAATAAAACCCATTCCGCCCATGTCGGCAGCCAGATTGAAAACTTCGTAATATCCGTTTACTGCAGTATAGCAATTTTCTTTTCCATTCAGATCGAGCACCAAGTTGTCACAGTCATCTTGAATCTGATACCATTTGGTCAAAGGTTTTTTATCGACTGCACGAACTTCGTAACCCATCCCCAATAATTTTTTAGCGAGGTGGCCACCAATAAAGCCGCCGGCGCCTGCTACCAATGCTCTTTTTTTCATCTTTTTAATTGTTTAAATTTTATTTCCGACACAAAGATTGACAAAGTTTTTATACCCTGCAACCCCTTGAAAACAGGCAGTTTTACGCAAAGGTTTGCGCAAACCTTTGCGTAAAATAAATATGTTGTAAAACATATAAATTCGCTGTTTTTATTTTGCTGAAGCTGTAAAAAACAGTGAAAACTGATCGATTCTTAATCAGATTTTTGGTAACACCCAGGGTGCCCGGTAATGTGCATTTACCATTTCGTTTGCATCGGCATCGTTTATAAATTCCTGTTTTACCGGATCCCAAAAAACTTTTCGGCCCAAACGATATGAAATATTTCCCAGGTGAGAAATTCGTGCAATATGCGCTCCAATCTCAATGTCGCAATTAGGTTTGTTACGTGTTTTTATGCAATCGAGAAAATTGGCAACATGCAAATCCAATCCTTGTCCGGTTCCTTTTTGCAGCGGCATTCCTGTAAAATCCTTTTTTGCTGAAGTACTTGTTGTTTCAGGAAGTACTTCCCAGCCGTTTCTGTCAACAACCAGTGTTCCCCATTCTCCAACAAATGCAACGCCATGGCCGCGGTTTCCGTAATTTGCCCCATATATTCCGATTGTGTGGTCCCACAAAACACCAAAATCGCCAAAGTCATAAACCGCCATGCAAGTATCCGGCGTTTCCATTGCATCTTCAGGAAAAGCATATTTTCCACCGGTTGCCATCACTGATTTCGGTACATATTGATTCATACCAAAAAGTGCGTAATCTAAAAGATGAACGCCCCAATCGGCCAGTAAACCTCCTGCATAATCCCAGTACCAGCGAAATGTAAAATGAAACCGATTTTGATTAAACGCCCGTTTTGGGGCCGGTCCAAGCCAAAAATCATAATCTACACCAGCCGGAACTTCTGAATCAGGAAGAACCGGGATCGAACTTTTCCAACCCACATATGACCACGCACGAACCGAACGAATCCGTCCGATATTTCCCGCATGTAAATATTCAACAGCCGCTTTCCAGTGCGGATCGCTGCGTTGCCACTGCCCCACCTGAACTACTTTGTTGTAACGTTTTTGGGCTGCCACCATTAAGTTGCATTCCTGAATAGAATTTGCCAAAGGTTTTTCTGTGTATAAATCTTTCCCTGCTTCCATTGCATAAATACCAACCAAAGCATGCCAGTGATCAGGTGTGCCATTAATCACCGCATCAATATCCTTATTGTCCAGCAATTCTCTGAAGTCGTTATAAAGAATTGGTTTTTTACCCTGTATTTTTTCAACTTCATCTGCACGTTTTTCCAAAACATTCCTGTCAACGTCACAAATTGCAGCACATTCAACATTGGGTTGCTTTAAAAATGCTGCAAGGTCGCTAAAACCCATTCCATTGCAGCCAATTAGGCCAACTACTATTTTTTGGTTTGCCGAACCTGCGCGCAGTATTGTTGGAAATACACTGAATGCCGTGGTGGCCAAAGCTGTTGTTTTGATAAAATTCCTACGGGTTGCGTTCATTTTTATAGTTTATTGAATGATTAGTACGGATAAAGATAATCTTTCCAAAAGTCATAAAAAAGATCCGCCCGATGAAATTAAATTCATCGGGCGGATCTTTTAAAATCTTTATTAATTGAATACAAACTTCCTGTATATGCTATACTTTAGGTAATTGCCAATTATCCCTGTAAGTCAGTTTCATCAGCTTATTTGCTTCTTCTTCCCTGAAACTTTTGGTTGTATCGTCCCAGTGTATCCTTTGTCCAACACGGTAGGCAATATTTCCCATTTCTGAAACAATGGCAACTTTGGCACCAACTTCAACGGGAGTATTCAACTGCCCACCTTCGCGAATACATTTAAGAAAATTCTGAACATGCTCATCCAAACCATCGCCATAATCCTTTTGTTTTTTCCCTTCAAAAAATGGTTTCTTTTCGCTGGTGTTTAGTCCCGGCATTGTTTCCCAACCACCGCGGTCAACAACCAAAGTGCCTTTATTTCCAACAAAAGCCACACCATGTCCGCGACCGTAAGGGCCAATTCCAGGATTTAAGCCACATTCCCAAACCATCGAATGTTTTGGATAGTTATAAAGAGCCTGCTGAATATCTGGGGTTTCAACAGCGCCGGGTTCATAATAGTAAATACCGCCACCGGGAGAAATGGACTGTGGCATATCAGCATCCATAGCATAAAGTGCAAAATCAAGAAGGTGCACACCCCAGTCGGTCATTGCGCCACCGGCATAATCCCACCACCACCGAAAATTGTAATGAAAACGGTTCTGGTTAAAAGGACGTTTGGGTGCAGGTCCCAGCCACATATCATAATCAACTCCTGCCGGAGCCTCACTGTCCGGAAATGCCGGAAATGTTGTATTGTATCCTTTGTAAATCCATGCTTTTACCAAATGAACATCGCCAAGTTCGCCCGATTTTACAATATCAGAAGCCTCAAACCAGTGTTTTGAACTGCGTTGCCACATGTTAACCTGGACCTTTAATTTTGGGTATTTCGCTGCCATGGCAACCATTGCGTTACACTCTTCAATGCTATGCCCCATCGGTTTTTCAACATAAACATGTTTTCCGGCCTGCAATGCCATCATCATAATTATTGCATGCCAGTGATCGGGCGTTCCAATAATTACAGCGTCGATATCTTTGTTTTCAAGAACTTTTCTAAAATCGCCAAAATTCTCAGGACGTTTTCCAGTGCGTTTTTCAACTTCAGCGGCCCTTTCCTCCAATATTTTAGAATCGACATCGCATAATGCTGCACACTCCACATTTTCCTGTTTGAGAAACGCATCCAAATCGCTCCACCCCATCGACCGGCAACCGATTAACGCCACAGTTACTTTTTCAGAAGGTGATGCACAGGCATTTAATAAAGTTGGGGCAACACTAACAGCTGCTGCTGCAACGGCTGTATTTTTAATAAAATTCCGACGGTTTGTGTTCATCTTAAAAAGATTTGAAATAATTTGGTTTCAAGTCGCAAGACTAGAATAATTTTAATACGATTTTTAATTCGGGGGCTAAAGTTAGCTTTATCGAAACAAATGAAAAAATAATAATTGCTAAAATTTGAATGTATTTTAACTCCCGTGTTTTACAATTCAATCCGGGTTAAAATTAACCAGTCGGTCATTCTTAACTTTTTTTTACGTCATTTTATTGGTAAATAAAAAATAGTTGTCTTAAATTTGACCAACCGTTCAGTCAAAAAAATATAATAACGAATTATGTCACCACGCAGTGCAAAACAATTTGATGATATCAGAAAACAAAAGAAAGAGTTGATTTTGGAATCAGCGCTTGAACTTTTTGCAGAAAACGGTTTTCATGTAACTTCAATTAGTCAGATTGCAAAAAAGGCCGGAATCTCAAAAGGGCTTATTTACAATTATTTCGAAAGTAAAAATGAAATACTTAACGAAATTATAAAAATTGGTTTTGACTCTGTTTATTCCAACTGGGATTTAAACCGCGATGGTGTTCTTACAGAAGAAGAATTTGTATTTTTTATACGGCAAAGTTTCAAAATAATGCGCGAAAAGATTGATTTCTGGAAATTATACATGTCACTTATGTTACAGCCAAAAGTCACTGAATCGTTAAAACATAATTACAGTGATGAAGCCGGTGCTATTTTCAAACTTTTTTACAATTTTATAATTTCGAAGGGAAGCAAAGATCCTGAAAGTGATATGCTTGCGATAAGCGCACTTTTAAAAGGTTCGTTTATAACAGCAATTACGGCGCCTGAGTTTTTTCCTCCTGAAAAGCTGGACGACAAAATTATAGCCGCTTGCTTTAAAATATTAAACAATTAATAAAAAAATCATGAAAAATAAAATCTTTATAATACTGCTGGTTCTTGCAAACTCTGCGGCTTTAGCGCAGGACATAAAAGAAATTATTCGGAAAAGTGACGAAAAATTTAGGGGAACTTCAAGCGAAGGCGAAATGACAATGATTATTGAACGCCCCACCTGGTCGAGGGAAGTAACAATGAAAAACTGGTCGCTTGGAAATGAGTATTCGCTTATTTACATTACCGCACCGGCAAAAGAAAAAGGGCAGGTATTTTTAAAACGCGAAAAGGAAATGTGGAACTGGGTTCCCAATATTGAGCGAATGATAAAAATCCCACCGTCGATGATGATGCAATCGTGGATGGGCTCTGATTTTACAAACGATGATCTGGTTCGTGAATCATCAATTGTTCATGACTACACACACAAACTTTTGGGTGAAGAAATTATTGACGGATACAATTGCTATAAGGCAGAACTAATACCACTCGACGACGCTCCCGTGGTTTGGGGAAAAGTAATAATCTGGATTTCGAAGGAGGAGTATTACTGGTTAAAATCTGAATATTACGATGAAGACGGCTTACTTGTAAATACTGAAAATCTTTCGGAAGTAAAACAGATGGACGACAGAAAAATTCCAACGCGCATGGAAATGATTCCGGCAGATGAACCTGGAAACAAAACCATCATAATTTTCAGGAACATGAAATTCAGTGTAAAAATTGATGAATC
>DAOPKR010000070.1:3085-16514 GCA_035391305.1 Draconibacterium sp. | reverse complement strand
ACAAAACCATCATAATTTTCAGGAACATGAAATTCAGTGTAAAAATTGATGAATCTTTTTTCTCGCAGCAGAATATGAAGAGGATAAGGTAGGGACTGAAGGACTGAATGATTGAAGGACTGATGGACTGATGGAGTGAAGGAGTGATTTTTTAAAGAAATATTTAAAGTTTTAATTTGATTCATATGGACAAAATTCAATTTAGAGAAGAGTTAAAGTTAAGGTTAAGAAAATTTGTTCTCGACTTAATAAAACTTTGTCAGGGAATTCCATATTCTAATGAATCTAAAATTACTATTAACCAACTACTTCGTTCCGGCAGTTCCGTTTATGCAAATTACAGGGCGGCAAACAGAGCTCGTTCAAAGGCAGAGTTCTTTAGTAAAATCAGCATTGTTGTTGAAGAAGCTGACGAAACTGAAATGTGGTTAGATATTTTAATTCATTCCGATATTCATAATACGCCTGAAACAATTCGACTACATAACGAAAGTCTTGAAATTCTTAAAATAATGGCAACAACAAGAAAAAGTGCACAAAAATGAAGTTAAATATCAGTCAATCTGTCAATCAATCATTCAGTAATTAATTATGAAAACCAATCTAAAACTTGCGTGGCGTAACCTCTGGAGAAACCGGCGACGAACAATTATTGCCATTTCTTCCATAGTTTTTAGCGTGCTGCTGGCATCGTGGATGCGATCAATGCAGGAAGGATCATACGACAGCATGATTGAAAACTCGGTGAAATTTTATTCAGGTTATTTACAGGTTCAGGATACAGCTTATTGGGAAGAACGGACACTTGATAACAGTTTTGAAGCCAATCCCGGGCTCATTCATGAAATTCAGAAGGTTAAAAATGTATCGCTGGTTTCAAACCGGGTTGAGTCGTTTGCTTTGGCTGCCAACCATTTAAAAAGCAAACCGGCAATGGTTATGGGAATTGAACCCGAAGCGGAGAATCAAATTACAGGCATTTCAAAAAAAATAAAAGAAGGAGTTTTTTTAAAAAATGGCGACAAAGGAGCTGTTTTGGGCAAAGGTTTGGCAGAATATCTTAACCTGAAAGTTGGCGACACTTTGGTGATGATCAGCCAGGGATATCATGGCCTGAGCGCCAGCGGACTTTTTGAAATTAAAGGAATAATGTCGCACCCAATAGCCGAATTCGACAAACGACTGGTTTACCTCGATATTGAAACTGCCCGCGAATTTTATTCGGCTCCCGGCTTGTCAACTTCGCTTGTAATAATGACAGATAATCACAATCAGGTAAATCATATTAAACATAAAATTGAACAAATTACGGGTGCACAAAACAAGGTAATGACCTGGAACGAAATGCAACCTGAAATAGAACAATTAATTGAGAGCGACCGCGGCAGCGGGATAATAATGCTGGGAATTTTATACATGGTAATCGCATTTGGTATGTTTAGCGTTGTGCTGATGATGGTGAAGGAACGCCGTCGGGAGTTTGCAGTGGTAAACGCGGTTGGGATGCAAAAAAATAAACTTTCGGTTGTAGTATTTTTCGAAACCATTTTTATTGGGCTCATCGGTTGCTCAATCGGGTTAATTATCAGTTATATATTTTGCCTGTATTTTTTTTACAACCCAATTCCTTTAACCGGCGAAATGGCCACAGCTACTGAACAATACGGAATGGAACCTTATATGTTTTTTTCAATGAAATCATCATTGTTTTACAGCCAGATGATTCTTGTCTTTTTCATCAGTGTTTTCATTTCCATATTTCCTGTATATAATATATACCGATTGAAAATTACAAAAGCAATGCGGGGATGAGGAGAATGAGAGAGTGAATGAATGAATGCGTGAATGGGTGATTGGGTGAATGGGTGAGTGATACATTGAGTGAGTGGATAAATCATTGTAAACTTGAAACCAATAACCTGGAACTTTGAACTTTAAACTTTGAACTTTAAACTATAGAATTATGATATGGTCGATTGCATGGAGAAATGTTTGGAGAAATAAAGTGCGCAGCATAATTATGATTGTTGCCATTGCACTTGGCTTGATTGCCGGTGTATTCACAATGGCATTTATGCAGGGCGCAGTTGATGCCCGCATTCAGTCGGCAACAAAATCTGAACTGGCCCATTTGCAAATTCATGCACCTCATTTTTTAGATAATAATGAAAGTGGACTTTTTATTCAGGATGCCGGTACACTAACTTCTAAAATTGAAAGTCTTGACTCGGTTGTAGCTGCAAGTGAACGTTTGGTTGCCGAGCCATTTATAACCGCTGCACATGGAACCGGCGGCGGCAGACTTATTGGGGTTCAACCCGAAAAAGAAAAAAATGTAACCGATATTTGGGAACATGTAATAGAAGGAACCTACCTTGAGCAAACAAGCAGAATGCCTCCAGTTTTAATTGGAAATAAACTGGCAAAAAAATTACAGCTAAAAATCGGTTCGAAAATCAATGTTCAAATGGTTGATTTTAACGGCGATTTATCATCGAAAGGATATCGTGTTTGCGGCATTTACAAAACAACAAACACAACTTACGACGAAACACATTTATTTGTTCAATACGAAGATTTGAGAACCCAGCTCGGTATTGAAAATGACGCCGCTCATGAAATTGCAATTATTCTGAAAAGCGGTGATGAAGCCTCGTTGATAAAACCTTCAATTCAGAAAATTGCAGGTAAAAATGACGTTCAAACCTGGAAAGAACTCAGTCCCGAAATGTCGCTTCTAACTGATTATATGGATGAATACATGTACATTTTTATACTGATTATTTTACTCGGTTTGTGCTTTGGTATTATTAATACAATGTTGATGGCGGTGCTTGAACGAACCAAAGAAATAGGAATGCTGATGGCAGTTGGCATGAACAAAAGAAAAATATTCAGCATGATAATTATGGAATCGGTAATGTTAACATTCACCGGTGGGGCTTTTGGAATTTTAATCGGATCAGCCCTTACTAAAATTTTTGAAACAACTCCAATTGATGTTTCTGCATTTTCTGACGGACTTGAAAAATATGGTTTTGCAACTCAAATTTATACTTCGTTAAAACCCGACACGCTGGTAACCGTTGCAATACTTGTGATAATTACTGGACTTATTTCGGCAATTTACCCGGCCAAAAAAGCGCTGAAACTGAACCCCGCGGAGGCGACCAGAACGGATTAAGGTAGAAATGCGTGAATGCAAAAATGCAGGAATGAGAGAATAAGGAAAGGAAACTGGAAATTTAAAAAATGAGATTTTAAAAAATATTGCCATGACTGAGAAAGATATTTTTATAGAAACTTTGAAAAAAAGAACAAAAAAATTTGGGGTTGATGTGATTCTTTTTTGTGATTCATTGAAAGTATGTAAAGCATCTGTGGTAGTAACCTACCAATTGGTAAAATCAGCAACTTCTGCTGGGGCGAATTATCGTGCAGCCTGTAGGGGAAGGTCGGACAATGAATTTTTCAGCAAAATTTGTATTGTTGTTGAAGAATGTGATGAATCTATTTTTTGGCTCGAAATTATTGAAGAAACAGCTTTATCAAACAACATTTCTGAACTAAAAAGATTAATGGAAGAAGGAACCGAAATCCTGAAAATAGTTTCAAAGACCAAAGATACAACCTACAAAAACCTCAATTCAAAAAAATAAATATTATACAGAAAAAAAATATTAAAATATTAAAGTAGTACAACATTCATACATTTTCGCATTGACGCATTCATGCATTTAAAATTATAAAAACATGAAAATCATTGAAATAAAAAACCTGCACAAAACTTACAACAGCGATTCTGTTTCTGTGCATGCTGTTAACGGGGTTGATTTAACTTTCGAGGAAGGCGAATTTTCAGCAATTGTAGGCCCTTCCGGTTCAGGAAAAACTACTTTGTTAAATGTAATTGGTGGACTTGATGACGCAACTGAAGGTTCGGTAATTATTGACGGAGTAAAAATTAATGAACTTTCCTCACGAAAACTGACCGATTTCAGGATGAAAAATATTGGCTTTGTTTTTCAGGCTTATAATTTAATACCTGTGTTAACCGCCAAAGAAAATGTGGAATTTATTATGCACTTACAGGGCGCCAGTAAAACAGCGCGCGATAAACGAACTTCTGAATTATTAAAAGCTGTTGGTTTGGGCGGAATGGAAAACCGCCGACCCTCAAAACTTTCGGGTGGTCAGCAACAAAGAGTTGCGGTAGCAAGGGCGCTGGCATCGAAACCAAAGTTTGTGCTGGCCGACGAACCAACTGCAAACCTTGATTCAAAATCGACAGAAAATTTACTCGATATTATGGAACAACTAAATAAAGAGGAAAAAATAACGTTTATATTTTCAACGCACGACCAGCGGGTGGTTAACAAAGCCCGGCGAATTATAACCATTGAAGACGGGAAAATTATAAGCGATATTAAAAAGGATTTGAAATGAAAAACCTGGTAACTCTTATTTTTATTGGTGTTTATTTTTTGAGTTTTGCAACCGACCCAAAAATTGCAAATAATTTAAACACTGCCGAAAATGTAAGTTACCTCTCTCCTTTCGAAAAGGAAATTATTTACGAAATCAACCTTTTCCGGTCAAATCCGGCTGAATACTCTGAAAAATATATAGCACCTCTTTCAAAATTATATAAAGGAAAACTTCTGTATTACCCAAACGATAAACCACTGCTTACAAAAGAAGGAGTGCGGGCATTGAATGAATGTGTTCGGGAACTAAAAAAAGTCGCCCCGCTTTCAATTTTATTTCCAAGCCAGGGGCTCACAAAAGCTGCTGACGACCATGTAAAAGATCAGTCGAAAACAGGAAAAACCGGTCATTTCGGAAGTGACCGGTCTGATTCGAGAAAAAGGATGGAACGTTACGGCGAATGGAAAGTACGGATTGCTGAAAACATTGCTTATGGCGGAATATCAGCCCGTCAGGTAATTATTTACCTTTTAATTGATGATGGTGTGCAGGATCGCGGGCACCGTAAAAACTTTATCAGGCCTGAATTTAAAAATATTGGCGTTTCTGTCGGTAATCATCCTGAATACAACACAATGTGTGTAATGGATTTTGCCGGTTCTTTTGTCGACAAATAAAATGAAAAAGTTTGCAATCATATTTTTTTTAATCCTGATTTTCCTGCAAGGCACTACTCAAGCCCAGAAACTTACATTTAACGGGTATATAAAAGATTTGGGTATGTACTATAAACCTGCTTCCCCAATTCAGATTTCAAAATCGGACAGCCTTGATTTTCTTTTTCTGAACCAGATTCACAACCGTTTAAATTTCAGGTGGTATGCAACAAATTCCCTGACGTTTGCACTTGAGGCACGAAACCGGCTGTTCTTTGGCCAAATGATCCGCAAGTTTCCTGATTATGAAAATATGGTAAACAACGATGAAGGCTATTTTAATCTTGGTACAATAATCGCTTCAGGCGACAGTTGGTTTTTGCATTCTGCAATCGACAGGGCTTTTGTTGATTACACACTTAAAAACTGGCAGTTCACAGCTGGTCGTCAGCGAATTAACTGGGGAGTTAACCTTGTGTGGAATCCCAATGATATTTTTAATACATTTTCCTATTTCGATTTTGATTATGAAGAACGCCCCGGAACTGATGGAGTTAAAATTCAGTATTACACAGGTGTTACTTCTTCAGCTCAATTGGTTTATAAAATTGGTCGCAACAACAATGAAACTGCCATAGCCGGAATGTACCGGTTTTTAAATGGAAGTACCGATTTCCAGTTTTTGGGAGGATGGGCTGGAAAAGATTATGTTTTGGGTGGCGGATGGTCAGGCGATATTAAAGGCGGCGGTTTCAGAGGTGAGCTAACTTATTTTATACCTGTAAATAATCATAATGGAAGTGAACAGGCTTTTGTTGCATCGGTTTCAGGCGATTATACGTTAAAGAACAGTTTATATCTGCACTCTGCCATTTTATTCAATAGTAATGGTAAAACCGGAGATGCTGGCGGAGACAGGGGAATTTTCAACCAGGATTTGTCGGCGAAAATGCTTTCTCTGGGAATGTGTAATTTATTTGGTCAAATATCTTTCCCTTTCACACCGCTGTTCTCCGGGAATTTCGCGGTAATAATGAATCCACTGGATCAATCCTCATTTCTTGGCCCTTCGTTAACTTTCTCTTTAGGAAATAATTGGGAAATTATGGCAAACGGACAATATTTTTTGGGCCGCAGTGGAACAGAATACGGCGATTACGGTAAAGCAATTTACGGAAGGCTAAAATGGTCGTTTTAAATATATTAATAAGTAATTTAAGCAATCCGGAGATCAAAAAAAATGAGAAAAAATATTCAGAATGCATGTCACTTTCACAATAAATTTGAATACAATTCATACACCGAATACTTAACCGCCCAAACCAGCGTTACTGTATTAGTCATTAAAAAAAAATAATTTACTTTTACCTCCCGAAATTTAAAGGGTATGAACGTTAGGGTTTCTTTTTTTCTTCTATTGGTTATTGTTTTGAGCGGATGCGGATCGGCAAAATATGGTCGTGATGCTTTGTTGTCGAAAGATATTGGCGAATATTACAAAGCAATTGAAAAACTGAGAAAAGCCACAAAAAAGGAAAAAGACCGCGAAAAAAGGAAACTCTATGCATTTGAAACTGCCGAATGTTACCGCTATATTGGTGATTACGAAAGGGCTGAATTGTATTACAAAAATGCAATCCGCCGCGGTTACAAGGATAATATCGCACTTTTACACCACGCCGATATGTTGCGTGCTACCCAGCAATACGAAGAATCAATAGAAACATACAGAACTTATCTGGACTCGGTACCAGGTGATGAACGTGCTTTGGCGGGTTTGGAATCAATCCGTAAAACACAGGAATGGGTAGCCAATCCAACGCGCCACATTGTTAATCCGATTAAAGAAATTAATTCATTACAAAGTGATTATTCTCCGGTATTTGTTGCCGGGCGTGATAATGAAATCATCTTCACCTCTTCAAGAAAAGGCATTACCGGAAAAAGAAAAAGCGGTATTACCGGTCAGGGTTACACCGACCTGTTTAGAAGTACTTTTGGAGTTCAAAAACAAAAATGGGAAAAGCCAAAATTGCTCGATGAAGATTTAATTGTGAATACCGAAGACGAAGAAGGTGCAGTTACAATTTCCTCAACCGGCGAACAAATGATTTTTACCCGCTGCCGCTATGATAAAACACAACCTCTTGGTGCTGAACTTTATTCCACGTCCCAGTCACGCGGATCTTTTTCTGAACCAATTAAAGTTCAGGTAGTTGGCGACAGTATTATTGCTGCACACCCGGCCTACAATGAATCAGAAACCTTGCTTTATTTTGTTTCGGACATGGAAGGTGGGTTTGGCGGTAAAGATATTTGGGTGGCTGAAAAGAATGGCGGCACTTTTTCAAAACCAGTCAACCTGGGCGAAAAAATAAATACTCCCGGCGACGAAATGTTTCCGTTTGTGCGCGATAACGGCGATCTTTATTTTGCCTCCAATTTTTTGCCCGGAATGGGAGGTCTGGATATTTTTGTAGCTACAAAAGACGAAGAAGGCAACTGGAAAGTTGAAAACATGGGTTCACCAATAAACTCACCAGCCGATGATTTTGGAATTGCCTATGTAAAAGGCGAAGATAAAGGAATGTTTACAAGCAGTCGCAAAGGCTCGCGCGGTGATGATATTTATTCATTTTTGGTTCCTCCGAAAATTTACGAGGTTGAAGGCAATGTTTTTGATAAAGAAAACAACAGCCGGATTGACGGGGCAACTGTACGCGTTATTGGAACCGACGGAACAAACATGAAAATCCGCACCCAGAATGGCAAATTCAAAATGAAACTCAAACCTGAAACAGAATATGTTTTTGCAGCTTTTAAAGATGGTTATCTTCGTGATAAAGCCACTGCGAATACAATTGGACTGGCAGACAGTAAGGATTTTGAATTCGACCTGTTCCTTACTCCAACCGATTCGCCAATAAAAGTTGATAATATTAATTATGAGTTTGCGAGTTTTGAATTAAAACCGGAATCAAAAATTGCGCTCGATACGGTTTATAAAGTACTGGTTTTCAACCCTACAATTACAATCGAATTGATGGCGCACACTGATTACGTTGGCAGCGACCAGGCAAACTTCGAGCTTTCGCAAAAACGCGCGCAAAGTGTGGTTGACTACCTGATCGAAAAAGGAATCAGTCCGCAAAGGCTTGTGGCAAAAGGTTATGGCGAAACCTGGCCTAAAGTGGTTACCCGCGAAATTGCTAAACAATACGATTTTCTGAAAAGAAATGATGAACTGACAGAAGCATTTATACTAAAACTGCCAAAGGAACAACAGGACATTTGTAACGCCATCAACCGCCGTACAGAATTCAGGGTGCTCTCAACCGACTTTATTGAGAAATTTGATGCCGAACCGGAAAAATAAAATACCAGTTTCACTCTGCAGCTTTAAAAAATTTTCGTTCAAAAACGCATTCATTTTTAACATGTTTTGATTCACCTGAAAACAAAAGCAAAATAGTTAAGGGTTCAAATCAAAGAAAAAATATTGAATTAGTTGTATTTGTTAATGTTACGCAAACACGCCAAAAATTTACCGGATCACCCGAAATTAATTTTTTAAGTTTTTTTAAGAATGTTTTAAAACATATAAGGTTAACAATCAGATAACTTTATATCATATTCTTTTTAAAAAATAGTTTCTTAATTTAGCCTGCCTAAAATTGAAATTATTTAAGTCAAACCAACTTCATAACCATTATCAACATGGAAAACAAGCTTCAGGAACTTACCCAAAAACTTTACACCACCGGCATTGAAAAAGCTCAAAAAGAGGCAGAACTAATAATAGCCGAAGCTCAGAAAAAAGCGGATGACATTATTTTAAATGCCAAAAATGAAGCTGGTTCTATAATAAATAATGCCAAAAATGAAAGTGCTGAATTAAGAACAAAAATTGAGTCGGAACTTAAACTTTCATCTAAACAGGTAATTGCATCGGTAAAAAACCAGGTAACAAACCTCGTCACTCAGGATATGCTCACAAATGATATTGAAAAAAGTCTGACTGACAATGATTTCATAAAAACCTTAATAGAGCTGATGGTTAAAAAATGGCAACCCGATGATGCAGAAAGTACAAATCTTCAAATTATTCTGCCTGAAAAGGAAAAGGAAAACTTTAATAAATACATCAAAGAAAAAATTAGCCATTTGTTGAAAAAAGGACTGGAAGTAAACTTTGAAGACAATTTTAAATCGGGCTTTAAAATTGCCCCAAAAGATAACAGCTACATCATTAATTTCGCAAATGAAGATTTCGATAATTTCTTCAAAACCTATTTGAAAGCCAAAACTGCAAACCTACTTTACGGAGAAGAATAATGTTTAAAAGAAACTATTATTGCTTAATTGCTGGATTACCGGATATTCTTATCGACCAAAAGAAAATTCCGTTTTCACTGATTGAGTTAAAACAGGAACTTCAAGACCAACTTCACCCCAATGATTATCAACTTGTTGAGTACCTGTTTTTACCATACGACAATATCAACTTTTTAAATATTCTTCAAAAAAAGGAGGCAGATTTCAATCCACTGGGCAATTACAGCGAGAATTTTTTTATGGATGAAATAAAAGAACCTGTGAATCTGCCGGGGTACATGAAAAAGTTTCTTGAAGCTTATCGGGAAGAAAATCCAATCCATCCGAATTTAAGTCTCGAAAACCAACTCACCTGGTTGTATTTCGACTTTATGCTGGAGCAAAAAAACCGGTTTTTGCGCGACATTTTCACTACAATTCGCGATATCAACAACATTTTCACCATTTACAATGCACGCAAATTTGGTTTGAATATCGAAAACCAGATGATTGGAAATTACGAATTAACCGATGCTGCGAAAAAAACAACCTCCAAAGATTTTGGTTTGTCAAGCGAGATTACCCCGATTGATGAAATAATCGGTATATACGAAAACAATGATATCCTGGAGCAGGAAATGTCAATTGACCTGCTGAAATGGCGACACATGAATAACCTGAATACTTTCAATTATTTTACTATTGAATTTATTTTGGCTTATGTTCTTGAATTTATAATGGTTGAGCGGTGGTCGAACCTTGAAACAGACCAAAGCAAAAGAACTTTTAAAAAATTGCTAGACGATTTAGAAAACAGTATCCAATTTTCCAAAGACTTTAATATAAATGAAAAAAGACGATAAAATAACAAAGGGAAAAATTGCCGGAATAATAGCCAACCTTGTTACAGTTGAAGTTGACGGCCCGGTTTCGCAAAACGAAATTTGCTATATCAAACTGGCCGGCATCGACCTGATGGCCGAGGTTATTAAAGTTTTTGAAACAAAGGTATTTGTGCAGGTCTTTGAAAGCACGCGTGGACTAAAAGTGGGGCAAAATGTTGAATTTACAAACGCCATGCTCGAAGTAACTTTGGGGCCTGGAATACTGTCGAGAAACTACGATGGTCTTCAGCACGACCTCGACCGGATGGAAGGTGTATTCCTGAAACGTGGTGATTACACACAAGCGCTTGATTATGAAAAACTCTGGGATTACACCCCTATTGCGAATGTTGGCGATTCAGTAATTGCAGGCGACTGGCTTGGCGAGGTTATTGAAAATGTAATGCCCCATAAAATAATGGTGCCATTCAAATTCGAAGGAAAATATATAATCAAAAAACTATTACCTGCAGGCCAATACAATATAAATGAAGTTATTGCCGTATTAACCGACAGCAAAAACAACGAGGTAAATGTTACAATGACACAAACCTGGCCCGTAAAAATTCCGATAAAAACCTATAAAAATAAACCACGTCCGTTTAAATTACTCGAAACCGGAGTTAGGACCATTGATACTTTAAACCCAATTGTTGAAGGCGGCACCGGATTTATTCCCGGCCCGTTTGGTAGCGGAAAAACCGTGCTTCAGCATGCATTGTCGAAACAGGCAGAAGCCGATATTGTAATTGTTGCAGCCTGTGGCGAGCGTGCAAACGAAGTTGTTGAAATTTTCACAGAATTCCCCGAAATTGACGACCCCCGCACCGGACGTAAATTAATGGAACGCACAACAATTATTGCAAACACTTCAAATATGCCGGTTGCTGCCCGCGAAGCATCGGTTTACACTGCAATGACATTGGGAGAATATTACCGTTCAATGGGTTTGAGAGTGCTTTTGCTCGCCGACTCAACTTCGCGCTGGGCACAGGCACTTCGCGAAATGTCGAACCGCATGGAAGAATTACCCGGACAGGATGCATTCCCAATGGATTTACCCGCAATTATTTCAAACTTTTATTCACGCGCTGGTTATGTTTATTTGAATAACGGGCACACCGGATCAATCACTTTTATCGGGACAGTTTCGCCCGCCGGTGGAAACCTGAAAGAACCGGTTACCGAATCAACAAAAAAAGCAGCCCGCTGTTTCTACGCACTTTCACAGCAACGTGCCGACAGTAAACGTTATCCGGCAGTTGACCCGATCGACAGTTATTCAAAATACCTTGAATATCCTGAACTACAGGAATATCTTAAAAAGAATGTTGGCGAAAACTGGATTGAAAAGGTGCTGCAGGCAAAAAACTATCTTTTAAGAGGCAAGGAAGCGTCGGAACAAATTAATATTTTGGGCGACGACGGTGTTCCAATTAATTATCACCTTAGTTTCTGGAGGGGAGAAGTAATCGATTTTGTAATTCTGCAACAGGACGCTTTTGATGAAATTGACAAACAAACCTCATTGGAAAGACAAAAATTTCTGCTCGAAAAAGTACTCGAAATATGTGAAACAGATTTTAACTTCGAATCATTTGACGAAGTAAATCCTTATTTCAAAAGAATTATTAACAACCTGAAACAGATGAATTATTCAGAATTCAAATCCGAAAAATTCAATCAGTATCTCAGTGAATTAACTACCATTACCGACGAAAGGAAATAAAAGCATGGAAACAAAAGCATTTCAAAAAATATACACAAAAATTATCCAGATCACCAAAGCTACCTGCTCGCTTCGCGCCAGTGGAATTGGTTATGAAGAGCTGGCGATGATTAACGGCAGGTTGGCACAGGTTGTAAAAATAATTGGTGAAGTGGTAACATTGCAGGTTTTTGGCGGAACTGAGGGAATCCCCACTAACGCTGAAGTGGTTTTTATGGGAAAACCTCCGGTAATAAAAGTCAGCGATGATTTGGCCGGAAGATTTTTTAACGCTTTTGGATATCCGATTGACGGTGGCCCTGAAGTTGAAGGCGAGGAGCGTGAAATTGGCGGACCTTCCGTTAATCCTGTGCGAAGAAAGCAACCTTCGGAATTAATAGCTACCGGCATCGCAGGCATCGACTTAAACAATACGATTGTTACCGGACAAAAAATCCCGTTTTTTGCCGATCCCGACCAACCTTTTAACCAGGTAATGGCAATGGTTGCCATGCGTGCAAAAGCCGATAAAATTATTCTTGGCGGAATGGGACTTACAAACGATGATTATTTGTTTTACAAAAGTGTATTTGAAAACGCAGGTGCTCTCGACCGAATTATATGTTTTGTAAATACAACCGAAAATCCACCAGTTGAACGACTTCTTGTTCCGGATATGGCTTTAACTGCTGCCGAATATTTTGCAGTTGATAAAAAACAAAGCGTACTGGTTCTTTTAACCGACATGACTTTATATGCTGATGCGCTGAGTATTGTGTCAAACCGAATGGACCAGATTCCATCGAAAGACAGTATGCCGGGTTCGCTTTATTCTGATTTGGCAAAAATTTACGAAAAAGCAGTTCAGTTCCCCGATGGCGGATCGATAACTATTATTGCAGTAACAACACTTTCAGGAGGAGATATTACACACGCAATTCCTGATAATACTGGTTATATTACTGAAGGACAGCTATTTCTTCGCAAAGATTCAGATATCGGGAAAGTTATAGTCGATCCGTTCCGCAGTCTTTCAAGGTTAAAACAGCTTGTTATCGGTAAAAAAACAAGGAAAGACCACCCGCAGGTGATGAACACGGCAATCCGGCTGTTTGCCGATGCAGCGCAGGCAAAAACAAAACTCGAAAACGGTTTCGATTTAACTGATTATGATGAAAGAACGCTGAAATTTGGAAAAGAATATTCTGACAAACTTTTGGCAATCGACGTAAATATTGATATTGATATGATGCTTGAAACTGCGTGGAGCTTGTTTGCCAAGTATTTTTCAAAAGCAGAAGTAGCAATCAGAAGCGAATTTATGGACCAATACTGGAAAGGGGAATAAAAACCTGTAAGGTAAATTGTAACAGAGAGAAGGAATATGAAATTTCAATATAACAAAACGGCGCTTCAGGATCTGGACAAGCAATTAAAAG
>DAOPKR010000070.1:0-2985 GCA_035391305.1 Draconibacterium sp. | reverse complement strand
ATGAAATTTCAATATAACAAAACGGCGCTTCAGGATCTGGACAAGCAATTAAAAGTGCGTGTGCGTGCATTGCCCACTATAAAAAATAAGGAGGCTGCGCTTCGTGTGGAAGTAAAACGGGCAAAAGACGAAGCTGTGGTTTATGAAAAAAATCTCTCGCAAAAAATCTCTGAATATGAAAAGTTTGTTCGTATTTGGGGCGAATTTGATAACTCCCTGCTTTCCGTAAAAGACCTTAATTTATCGGTTAAAAAAATTGCAGGGGTAAAAGTCCCGGTATTGAATGATATTGTTTTTGAAACAAGAGAATTCAGCCTTTTCAACAATCCACAGTGGTTTTTAAAAGGAATTTCAGTATTAAAGGAACTCACAACAATTGCCATCGAACGTGAAATTCTTTTCAGAAAAGGCGAGTTGTTGTATCAGGCAAGGAAAAAAACCACCCAAAAGGTAAACTTGTATGAAAAAGTACAAATACCGGGTTATGAGGATGCTATTTTAAAAATAAAGCGATTTCTGGAAGACGAGGAAAACCTTTCAAAATCATCGCAGAAAATTGTTAAAAACCGTCAACAGGAACAGGAGGAAGTGGCATGATAGTACCGATGCTAAAATATACGTTTGTAGCCTGGCACCCTGAATATGATAAATTTCTGAGTGATATCAGGAATATTGGCGTTTTGGATATTGTTGAAAAAATAAGTGACCCGGGAAGTTATTCAAAAGAAAAACTCGATTATTTTAAAAATGTAAAACAGATATTTGATTTTCTTGAAAAGCAGAAAATCAGTGCACTTGCAGAAATCAAAGAAACTGAAGATGATCTGAAACGTCGGAATGTTGATATTGAGCATAAAAATCTGGCACTAAAAAAATGGCCTGAAATTTATGTGGAAGATATTGAACCGTTCAATAAAAAACTTACCATAATCAGGTTTCAGTATTACAGGGATAAATTTGGTAACAAAGATTATAAAAAACCAAAACTAAGCGGAAAGGAAATTTTAGAAAAAGTACTGAAATACAGGGATCAAAAAGACGCGCTCATTCAGCACGATCTGATTTTAAACAAGGCGCTTAAAGCAGCCCAACCCTGGGGAGAGTTTTCGACAGAAACAATTCAAAAGCTAAAAGAAAACAATGTCGATATCAGGCTTTTTACTACTTCTGAAAAAAAGTTTGACAAAAAATGGTTAGAGCTTTACAACATTGAAATCATCAATACAATCAGCCCGTATATTTATTTTGCTTTGGTAACCACACCCGGCGAAATAATTGAGATTGACGCTGAAGAAATCAGTATTCCCGAAGAAACAATAAGTGAAGTTGAACAAAAGAAATTAGAGCGCTTTGAAGAAATAACGAGAATTGAACAGGAGCTGAATTACATTGCCATCAATTATCCCGGCGAACTTCAGGATTATATTTATCAGCTCGAAGAAGAAATTGATTTATCAAAAGTTCTAACCAATACAGAAAAAGCTGTTGACGACCAGGTGCGGATTATTGAAGCTTATGTACCGAAAAATGAAACCGAAGAACTTAACGAATATCTCAAAAATAACAGTGTAGTTTACTTTACAGAAAAACCAAAACCTGAAGACAAAGTTCCAATCAAGCAAAAAAACAACAGGTTCGCAAAACTGTATGAACCCATCGGAAAACTGTTTTCGTTACCTGCCTATGAAGAGCTGGATTTAACGCCATTTTTCGCACCATTCTTTATGATGTTTTTTGGTTTTTGTTTGGGCGATGTAGGTTATGGACTTGTAATACTTTTGGGTACAACAATTTACAAATTCAAAGCTCCGGATGACATAAAACCGGTTTTGTCGCTTGCCCAGTTCCTGGGAATCGGTACAATAATTTTTGGAACATTAACCGGTACTTTTTTCGGAATCAGCCTTTTACAGGTAGAATTCCTTGGTAATATCAGGAATATTATGCTCGACAGCCAAAAAACATTTTACCTGGCATTGGCAATCGGACTATTTCAAATACTGTTTGGTTTGATAATTAAGGCAGTAAACAGTGTGCGAATGTTTGGCTGGCAGTATGCAGTGTCTTCAATTGGCTGGTTTATTTTGATTTTAGCCATTTTAGATATTGCAATATTAAAACTTGGGGCACCTTTTTCAAAGTACATTGCCTATTTTGGGGTAGCATTAATTGTTTTCTGGAGCGATCCCAAAGCTGGAATTCTGGGAAGAATTGGAAAGGGAATCTGGGATTTGTATGGAATAACCGGGATTTTTGGCGATGTGCTTTCCTATATCCGCTTATTTGCGCTGGGAATTTCAAGTGCAATTTTAGGATTCGTCATCAACACAATTGCGATGCAAATTCTGGGTTCATATCCGATAATAGGCCCGATATTTTTCGTTGTTTTTTTAATCATCGGGCACACTGCCAATTTGATGATTTCGTCACTTGGTTCTTTCGTACACCCAATGCGTTTAACATTTGTTGAATTTTATAAAAACGCCGGTTTTATCGGCGGAGGTAAGGAATATAAACCATTCAGAAATAAACTATTAATTAAAAAGGAGAATAATTTATGACAACAGCAGTAATTTTAGCGTACGTTGGTATTGCGTTAATGATTTCATTGGCAGGTATTGGCAGTGCAATTGGCGTTTCAATTGGTGGTAGCGCAACCATTGGCGCATTAAAGAAAAACGAAGCAGAATTTGGTAAATATATGCTGCTTAGCGCTCTTCCGGGAACGCAGGGTCTTTATGGGTTTGCGGGCTTTTTTATTGTAAATACTTCAGGCGTTGTTTCTATGGAAATGACCATTTTACAGGGAGTAGCTATTTTGGCAGCAGGTTTTACACTTGGTATTGTTGGTTTGTTTTCAGCAATAAAACAAGGTCAGATTTGTGCAAACGGAATTGCCGGAATTGGTGCGGGATACGACGTATTTGGTAAATCGATGGTACTTGCGGTTTTCCCTGAATTATATGCAATTGTAGCATTTGCTGC
>DAOPKR010000069.1:16515-21690 GCA_035391305.1 Draconibacterium sp. | reverse complement strand
TGGCTCCCCAGGTAGGACTTGAACCTACGACCTACGGATTAACAGTCCGCCGCTCTAACCAACTGAGCTACTAGGGAAAATATGTTTTCTTTGAACGTTTGCTTTTTCTAAAAGCGTTGCAAAAATAATAGCTTTTCCTAAAAGAAAAAATTTTTTCAAAAAAATCTTCAAAATACATTCAACGGCTTAATATTCGGCAAATGAAAACTTATTCTAACTGATAAATAAGTACGTAAAATCATTGATATACCTTAAAATCAGCAAAAGTATTATCTTTAACAAATTCAAAAAACGATCATTTATCACGATATGAAACTCAAAAAATTACTCCTGAATTTGCTGATAGTTAAGCTAATATTATTTGCCGGGTTGAATAGTTTTGCCCAAACCTTTTCTGTTGAGGTACAATTAAAAAACCAGCCCGATAACAAAATCGTTTTCGGTTCGGTAAAAGGAGATGATTTTACCGCAATCGACAGTACTTCGTTAAAACAATCCTTTGGAAAAATAAAATTCACATTCCCCGAAAATGCACACCCCGGCGTTTACCGTATTAATCTGGGTACAACTACAGCGGGAAAAATTTTAAACGAACCACCTCAGACTATTGATTTTGTTTTTGATAACGAAAACCTGGTTTTTGACACCGATTTTAAAGCACCCGTTGATAATTTGAAGATAATCAAGTCAAAAGAAAATACTGCCTGGTTTGGTTTTTTGGAGAAGGATAAAATTATCAGGCAGAATATTGAAACACTGGCAACCGAAATTGACAATTTCTGGATGAAAGGAGATACGGCTAAAGTGATAAGCAAAGCCAATGAATTTAACCAGCTTCAAATGGAACGCGATATGTTTATTTCAAAAACCCTCGATGAAAACCGGGGTTTGTTTGCTTCTTTAATGATTAAAAATCTGCGCGAACCGCTTCTCGACGGTTATTTAACTCCCGCCGAACGAAAACTGACATATAAAAAGGAATTCTTCAAAACCGTCGATTTTTCAGATCCTTTGCTGATCAATTCAACAATTTATACCGACAATATTTTTAAGTATCTGGTTAATTATAATCAGTATGATTTTACGCAGAAACAGCGGGAGGCTGAATATATAAAAGCACTTGATGTGATTGTTCCGAATATAAAATCAAACGATGAAGTTTACAGGTTTTTGATGACGTATCTGGTTCATGGTTTTGAGGTTTTAAAAATGGAAAACGTAATCAGCTATATTTCAAAAAAATATAATTTTCCTCAGTGATGAGGACAGTTCGGAGTTCAGGGTTTAAAATTGGATTCTGGCGGTGTTTTAACAGTTGAATAAAGTAGCTGTCCGGGGTTGGAATCCTTCTCAAATACCTCCGCACTTATTTGGAAAGTTTTATTGATCCCACAATCTTTGCAATATCCCTCAATACGGTTCATTGCGACGATTAAGTATTATTTTAGCTAAAAATTTAAAGAGATGATTCCAAAAATTTCGCAAATAGCAGAACTGCAAAAGAACATTTCAACAGCTGTAATTGCTGATAAACAGGAACAGTGTTCGCTGCAAGGTTTTTCTGATGATGAAAAAAACTATATAGCCCTAAAATTGGAAAAGGTTGGTTTTTGCGTGGTTAACAAGTATCCGTTGGTGCATTTCTTTTTCAAACCAAAAAATGAAAAAGAAACCTACATTGAAACTGAAGAGGCCCGGAAAGCCGGTTCAAAACTTTTCGATATTCTGAAGGAAGAGAAAATAGAATCAGTTCAGATTGAGGATTTCAGCAGTCTGGAATTGGGTTTGGCGTTTATTGAAGGTTTGCTTTTATCGTGTTATTCATTTGATAAATACAAAAAGGAAAAGGACGATTTTCTCCTTGAAAACATTTTTATTATAAAAGGCAGTATTTCTGAAAATCAAGCTGAAGAAATCATAAATCTTACACAATCAGTTTTTTATGCGCGGAATCTTGTGAATGAACCACTTTCGTATTTAACGGCGCTTCAGTTTTCGAAAGAGATTGAAAAAATGGGAGTGGAAGCTGGTTTTGCGGTTGAAGTTTTTCATAAGCAGAAAATTGAGGCCCTGAAAATGGGTGGTTTGCTTGCGGTAAACAAAGGCAGTATCGACCCTCCGACTTTTACCATCCTTGAATGGAAACCTGAGAATGCAAAAAATCCGAAACCGATTATTCTGGTAGGAAAAGGTGTTGTTTTCGATACGGGTGGTTTGAGTTTAAAACCTACACCAAAATCGATGGATTATATGAAATGCGACATGGCGGGCGCGGCAGTGGTGGCAGCAACAATTTTTGCACTTGCCAAAAACAAAGTTGCCGTGCATGTAATAGGCCTTGTTCCGGCAACCGACAACCGTCCCGATGGAAATGCATACGTTCCGGGCGATGTAATTACAATGTTTGACGGAACAACAGTTGAAATAAAAAATACAGATGCGGAAGGCCGCCTGATTTTGGCTGATGCTTTGAGTTACGCAAAAAAATATGCTCCCGGATTGGTTATCGATATTGCAACTTTAACAGGCGCCGCTGATATTGTTGCCGGAAAATATGCATCTGTTGTGATGGGGAACACAAATGATTACCTCCAAATTTTGAAAGACACGGGAAAAGAAACCTACGAGCGTTTGATAGAAGTTCCGCTTTGGGACGAATATGCTCTGCCGTTAAAATCTTCAATTGCCGATTTGAATAACCTCGGTTCCCGTGAAGCTCAGTCAACAATTGCAGGAAAATTCCTCGAACATTTTACCGGGTACAACTGGATGCATCTTGATACCGCCGGAACTCCCTTTCTTGATGAAAAAGACAGTTACCGGCCGGTTGGGGGAACTGGTTTTGGCACCCGGCTGCTTTATAACTTTTTGAAAAAAATCAATTAAAAAATTAACTTTGCGGCTCTTTAAAAGGAATTTCGATCAATAAGAAACTGAACAAAATGGGAAATCAGGATACAATCAGAGTAGGTATTACACAAGGCGATATAAATGGAATTGGTTACGAGGTGATAATTAAAACACTGATGGAACCGCACATGATAGAAATGTGCACACCAATTATTTACGGTTCGCCAAAAGTTGCAGCCTACCACCGCAAAGCACTGAATGTTGATAATTTGAGTTTTAACCATATCCGAAATGCAAATGAAGCACATTCAAAACGGGTTAATATTATCAATTGTATTGATGATAATGTGAGGGTTGAACTCGGGAAATCGACACGCGAGGCAGGAGAATCTTCATTCAACGCGCTGGATGCGGCTTGTTACGATTTGGAACAAGGTTTAATTGACGTTGTGGTTACCGCTCCGATCAACAAAGACAACATTCAAAGCGAACATTTTAATTTCCCCGGTCATACCGAATATCTGGCACAGCGATTTAAAACAAACAATTATGTAATGCTGATGGTTAGTGAAACCATGAAAATGGGTGTTGTTACTACCCACATGCCGCTCTCGGAAGTTTCGAAAAACATAACAAAAGAAGCAATCCTTTCAAAACTCAGGATAATTTCACAATCATTGCAACAGGATTTCTTGATAACAAAACCGCGGATTGCCGTTTTTGGTCTAAATCCGCATGCAGGAGATAATGGTTTGCTTGGCAAAGAAGAAATCGATATTATTCTTCCGGCAATACTTCAGGCGAAAAAAGAAGGGATCATTGCTTTGGGACCTTATCCTGCTGATGGATTTTTTGGCTCCGAAGATTACAGGAAATTTGATGCAATACTCGCCATGTATCACGATCAGGGTTTGATACCATTCAAAATGGCATCTTTCGAGCATGGCGTGAATTACACAGCCGGTTTGCCAGTTATCCGTACTTCGCCTGCTCATGGTACCGCTTATTCAATTGCCGGTGAAGACAAAGCTTCGCCCGAGTCTTTCCGGCAGGCCATGTATCTGGCGGTCGATATTTTTAAAAACCGGTTAATCCATGAAGAAATAAATAAGAATCCGCTAAAAACATATAATGTTAATCCAAATCAGGTGGATGAAAGTGTGAATTTTGAAGAGGATGACGATCAAAATTAAACAGTAGAAAAATGTACGAATTTATCCGGGGAATTATTGTCGAACGAAATCCGGCGCACATTATTTTTGAAGCCGGAGGTGTTGGCTATTTTATCAATATTTCTTTAAATACATACAGCAAATTCAACAATAAAAATGAGGGTTTAATATATCTGCACCAGGCAATTCGTGAAGATGCACATGTTTTGTATGGTTTTGCCGATAAAAGTGAACGCGACCTTTTCCGGAATTTAATTTCTGTAAATGGAGTCGGATCAGGTACGGCAATAATGATGCTTTCTTCGTTAACACCCGATGAAATTGCTGCTGCCGTTACAACCGAAAATGTTGCGGTACTAAAAGCTGTAAAAGGAATCGGTATTAAAACTGCCCAACGTATTATTATCGATTTGAAAGATAAACTTGGAAAATTGTTTGAAACCGACCAAATTTTCCTGTCTCCAAACAATACTATTCTAAATGAATCGTTATCAGCATTAGTCATGCTCGGATTCGTAAAAAGGGACGCAGAAAAAGTGGTATCGAAGATACTTCAGGAGCAACCGCAATCGACCGTTGAAGGCGTGATAAAACAAGCGTTAAAAAGGTTATAAACGGGAATGAAACCAGGCCAAAGTTTGCATAAAATATACTACTTTCTATTTTTTACATTTTTACTTCTCCTTGCCAAATCGGGCGATGCTGTAAATAATGTGGAAAATTCATTTATTACCAATATTCAGGTGCAGGATACGGTTGAAATTGATACAACCGGACCACTTCCTTTCCCTTTTAAAGATCAGCCTGCTTTTGGTTCAACAAAAACCGATTCGTTAAAATTATTCCTGAACCAACCCAGCAACATAAAATACGAAGTTGAATACGATCCGATTACAGGGCAGTATGTGTTTTACGAAAAAGTAGGTACGCTAAACTACAGGCTTCCACAAACGATGTCGCTCGATGATTATATCGATTATGATTTTGACAGATCGATAAAAAATTACTGGAAACAGCGCTCGCAAATACAGGCCGAAGACCAGAAACGGTCGCTTATTCCTGAGCTGACAATTGGAGGGGAATCATTTAACCGGATTTTTGGAGGAAATACTGTTAATATTGTTCCGCAGGGATATGTTGAAGTAAGTTTCGG
>DAOPKR010000069.1:13206-16415 GCA_035391305.1 Draconibacterium sp. | reverse complement strand
GCAGAAAACTACGATGCAAACCGCCACTTCTTTTTATCACATTATTTCCGCGAAAATTACGATAAATGGTTACGAAATACTGCGGTTCCGTTAACTCCCATCAGCATTAATAAAATTGAAGTTTGGGTAACAAATAAATCAAGCAATTTCCTTGAAGCACGAAATATTCTGGCACTACAGGATTTGGGCGAACACAACCCCAATGTTTACAATCAGATTCCGCAATTTCAGGAAACCCTGGGACTGCCATACCCTCAAAACATTTATCCGTTTAACGATGCAAACGGATTGTACTATGAAATGGCTAATACATACAGCGATATTCGTTATGTTGAAAACATAACTTCGGTAATGTCGCAGTTTGGTACCCAGTTTATTGGAGGACGCGATTTCGAAAAAATTGAACAGGCACGTAAACTGAACCCTTCAGAATACACAATAAACGAGAAACTTGGTTACATTTCCCTTAATTCGGGATTGAATACCGATGAGGTTCTGGCTGTAGCTTTCAACTACACTTCAAACGGCGTAACTTACCAGGTGGGTGAGTTTTCAACCGATGGTGTCGCTACTCCTCAAACATTAATTCTGAAGCTTTTAAAAGGTACCAACCTTTCACCAAAACTGCCAACCTGGAAGTTGATGATGAAGAATATTTACAATCTCAACGCCAACCAGCTGACAAATGAAGATTTTATTATGAATGTTGTGTACCAAAACGATTCAACAGGTACCAACATTAATTATATCCCTGAAGGCAGAATAAACGGGCACATACTTCTCGAAGTAATGAATCTCGACAAACTGAACAAACAACTGGACCCGTATAAAGATGGTGTTTTCGATTTTGTTGAGGGGATAACTGTGCAGTCACGTAACGGAAGGATCATTTTTCCGGTACTCGAACCTTTTGGAAAACACCTTGCAGATTCACTTCAGGATCCTGTTCTTATTGAAAAATATACATTCCAGTCGTTGTATGATTCGACACGGACTTTTGCACAACAGGATGCCGAACATAATAAATTCAGGTTGATCGGGACTTACAAAGGTTCATCAAGTTCGGAAATCATGCTGAATACACTCAACCTTACACAAGGTTCGGTAAAAGTAACTGCAGGTGGGCGCGAGCTTGTTGAAAATGTTGATTATACTGTTGATTACACTTTGGGAAGGGTAAAAGTTATAAACCAGGCATTACTTGAGGCCGGAACCCCAATCTCGGTTTCTACTGAAAGCGAAGATATGTTCAGCATGCAGCGTAAAACGCTGATGGGAGCTTACGCAAATTATGCTTTCTCGGATAAACTGAACATTGGCGGTACTTTTTTATACGCCTACGAAAGGCCGCTGACAGAGAAAGTTAACTACGGGAGCGACCCAATTTCGAACATGGTAATCGGGATGGATGCACGTTATTCAACCGAAAGTATGTTATTGACAAAAGCTATTGACGCACTTCCTTTTTATACAACAAATACACCTTCAACAATTAATCTCGAAGCTGAAATTGCGCAACTGATACCCGGATCTTCAAAACAAATCAGCGAAGCAGGAACTGTGTATGTTGATGATTTTGAAGGCACAAAAACTTCAATCTCGCTAAAAGCACGCCAAGCCTGGGTTTTGGCTAGTACGCCACAGTTTCAGCCCGATTTGTTTCCCGAAGGTGGCCTCACAAACCAACTGGATTATGGTATGAACCGCGCAAACCTTGCCTTCTACACAATCGATCCCTTATTTTTGCGAAACAATACTTTAACTCCCGATTATATCAAGAATGACGTCAAGATGCAGTCGAACCATTTCATGCGCGAGGTTTTTGAAAAAGAGATTTTTCCGGCCAAAGAATCGCCTCCGGGGCAGCCAACAAATATTCCGGTATTCGACCTTGCATTTTACCCAAAAGAACGCGGGCAATACAATTTTGATGACGGAACAAGTTCTTTGGCGGCAGGGATCAACACCGATGGAACATTAAGAGCGCCCGAAACCCGGTGGGGCGGTATTATGCGCAAAATTGAAACGAGCGATTTTGAAACCTCGAATATCGAAACTATCGAGTTCTGGTTGATGGATCCGTTTGTTTATGATACAACTGGCGTTCATCAGGGTGGTGATCTCTATTTCAACCTTGGCGATATTTCGGAAGATGTTTTAAAAGATTCGCGAAAAGCATTTGAAAACGGACTGCCGATTGACGGAACGTTAAAGGATGTGGATACAACGGTTTGGGGGCGGGTTTCAAAATTACAATCGCTTGTAAATGCCTTCGACAACAACCCAAGTTCACGGGTTTATCAGGATATTGGGTTCGATGGTTTGAATGACGAGGATGAAAAAACACACTTTGCCAATTATTTGAAAAACTTAAGTTCTAAAGTGACTCCCAAAGTTTTGGATAGTCTTTCAATTGACCCTGCAAACGATAACTACCATTATTACAGGGGATCGGATTACGACCGGGACAGACTTGATATTTTGCAGCGCTACAAAAAATTCAACGGTCCTGATAAAAACTCGCCAACCACCGAAATGTCGCCTGAAAGTTACCCGACTTCAGCATCAACAATTCCGGATGTTGAAGACATAAACAGTGACAATACATTAAATGAGTATGAGCGATATTACCAGTATAAAATAAGTATCCGTGCCAATGATATGGTGCTTGGGCAAAATTTTATTACTGATATCAAAAGAAGCCGGGTTCAGCTTAAAGACGGAACAACAGGTGAAGTAAACTGGTATCAGTTTAAAGTGCCGGTCCGGGACCCTGAAAAAGTAATTGGAAATATCAGCGATTTTAAGTCAATCCGCTTTTTGCGCATGTTCATGCGAGGTTTTCAGGATTCTACTTTTTTACGTTTTGCCGAACTCGATCTTGTTCGTGCCGACTGGCGGACTTACACCCGGCAACTTGGCGATTTGGATGTAATTTCACCAAATGCCGAATTCAATGTTTCGGCAGTGAGCATTGAAGAAAACGGTAGCCGCGAACCGGTGAACTATATTTTACCTCCCGGAATTTCGCGTACAATCGACCCGGCAAATCCGCAACTTCAACAGTTGAACGAGCAATCGATGGTATTAAAAGTAACTGAACTCGAACAGGGTGATGCTCGTGCTTCATACAAATCGATTAACATGGATTTCAGGAGGTACAAGCAGCTAAAACTCGAAGTTCATGCTGAGGAAATTGAAGAATATCC
>DAOPKR010000069.1:4288-13106 GCA_035391305.1 Draconibacterium sp. | reverse complement strand
GGAGGTACAAGCAGCTAAAACTCGAAGTTCATGCTGAGGAAATTGAAGAATATCCATTAAAAGATGATGAACTTTACTTTTTTATTCGTTTGGGTTCCGACTATAATTACAACTATTACGAATACGAGTTGCCTCTGAAATTAACACCACCATGGGAAGACAGAGGATATCAGTATTCTAGTGACAGAGAAGAGGACAGATATATTGTTTGGCCGGATGATAACCGAATTAATATTCCATTGGATTTATTTACCAACGCTAAACTGGCACGGGATGATGAAATGCGACAGGCAGGATCAACGGTTTCTATTCAGGATATTTACGAGATGATACATGATGGCTGGAATAAAAACCGGAATAAAGTTAAAATTAAGGGTAGCCCAAACCTTGGCAATGTGCAGGTGATGATGATGGGAATCAGGAACAAAAAAGGACAACTTAATACCGGTCCCAAAAGTGTTGAAGTTTGGGTAAATGAATTGCGTTTGTCTGATTCAGATGAAAAAGGTGGTTGGGCAGCAAACGCTCGTTTATCTACAAGGCTCGCTGATTTGGGTAGTTTTACCTTCGCCGGGCGCACAAGCACTGCCGGTTACGGAAGCATAAACCAAAACAAAAACAGCCGTCAGCTTGAAGATGTAAATGAATTCGACATAGCTGCATCGCTTGATTTGGGTAAGTTCTTCCCGGAAAAAATTGGTGTAAGACTGCCGTTTTATTACGGGTATTCGCGCAGTGCGCAAAACCCCAAATACGATCCGCTGAAACCTGACATTGAACTTTCGGAATCGTTAAAACACGCTGATTCCCAGCAGGAAAAAGATTCGATTAAGTTTATGTCGCAGGATGTTGTAACCCGGAAAAGTATCAATTTCACAAACGTTAAAATTGAACCGCAAACGAATAAGGAAAAAACACATTTGTGGGATCCTGAAAACTTTGCAGTTACCTATTCATACAACGAAACTGCCAGAAGAGATATTAACACTGAAGTGAATGGTGACAAGCAGCATCGTGCCATGTTCTCATACAACTTTAGCAGTCGCCCGCAACTGATACAGCCATTTAGCAAGGTTAAAGTTTTGCAGAAAGGTCCATTAAAATTGATTGGTGCATTTAACTTTTATCCGCTTCCAACACAAATTTCATTCAGGACCGATTTGTACAGGCGCTACCACGAAACAAAAACACGAAATATTACCAACCCAAATTTTATACTTCCACCAACCTACGAAAAAGATTTTCTTTGGAACCGCTTTTTCGACTTACGCTATGATGTTTCGCGCTCGTTAAAAGTCGATTTTTCATCGAGAGGAATTAACAGGATCGACGAACCTGAGGGAAGAATAGATAAGAATGACGATGATTATCAGTGGAAAAAGGATTCAATACTAAACAGTCTTTACGATTTGGGGCGGCCAACAACCTACGATCACAATGTAAACGTTTCTTACAACCTTCCGTTCAACCAAATTAAAATGTTGAATTTTATATCTTCAACAGTTCGTTACCAGGGAACTTATAACTGGCTGGCCGGGCCAATTACAGCCGACACAATTAATCTCGGAAACAGGATTCAAAACTCGCAAAACTGGCAGGTAAACGGAAACATGACATTTTCAAGTTTGTACAACAAAGTGCCCTATTTTAAAGAAGTCAACAATAAATTCAGAAGAACCGGGAGGGCACGCGGAAGTTTAAACCAGCAGCAGGGTGGCGGCAGACAAAATCAGCAAAAAGAAGCTGCGCCAACAAAAACACAGGAACAAACCTACACCAACAACATAAAACTTGAAGCGAATACGGCACAAAAAATTACCCACAAACTCAATACAAAGAAATTAAAGGTAATTGTTACAGGTGTTGAAGGGAAAGTAATTCCGGTTAGAGTAAATTACATTGATGCAAATGTGATTGAAATTACACCAATGGAATCGGCTACCCAGGCCATGTTAACCGTTTCGGGGAAACCTGGCGACCAAACCTTGTTTAAAGATATTCTTGATCTTACTACCCGTGTTTTAATCGGTGTTCAGAATTTCTCGATCACATACAATAAGAACGGCGGTACGGTTTTACCTGGCTACCTGCCCGAACCTGTATTCTTTGGCGGTGGAAACTACTCACCCGACCCGGGATTTGGCTACAATGTTCCTTCAAGTTATGCTCCGGGTTTCCCATTCCTGATGGGCTGGCAGGATCGTGACTTTGCTAAAAAAGCATCTTCAAATGGTTGGATAACAAACGACTCCACATTAAATACGCCTTACCTGTTTACAAAAAGCGAGCGAATTAGTTTACGAACTACCATTGAACCGCTTCCCGACTTAAGGATTGACGTAACTTCCGACCGTGCATTTGCAGTTAATACCACGGAATTTTATAATTACGATTATTCAACCGGAAATTTCAATGCCAACAGTTATACAGAATCCGGAAATTTCAGCATGTCAACAATTACATGGGGCACTGCATTTACCAAGTTTAATAAAGACAATAATTACAAATCGGACCCCTTTGAGCAGTTAAAAGCAAACCGCACGACTGTTGCCTGGCGTTTGGCTGAACAACGTCCTGCCGACAATGGTTTTGGTTATGATCCCACAGCAAAAAATCCCAACTTCCCCGATTACCCCGATGGCTACGGCCCAAACTCTGTCGAAGTTCTTGTACCTGCATTTTTAGCAGCTTATCAGAATAAAGATGCCAGTAAAGTTTCACTTGGTATGTTTCCGGCTATCAAATACATGAGACCCAACTGGAGCGTCCGTTACGAAGGTATGGTTTCAAAAATTCCAGGCTTAAACAAATATATCCGCTCGCTGAATTTTACACATGCATACCGTTCAAGCTACACGGTCGGTTCGTTTATAACCAACCTGAATTACCAGGAGGAAAATGACGGGTTTACCTACATGCGCGACATTGCTGATAATTTTATTTCAGCCTACGATTTTAATTCGGTAAGTATCATGGAATCGTTCAGTCCGCTGATTAACGTAGATATTATGTGGATGAGCGACCTCACGACCCGTGGCGAAATTAAACGCTCACGAAGCCTGCAACTTGCCTTTGCCAACAGCCAGCTTACTGAAACACTGAGCAATGAATATACTGTGGGTGTAGGATATCGTTTTACTCAAATGGATTTGATTATAAAAACAAAAAAATCACAACAGGCTTATTCAAACGACCTGAATATCCGTGCCGATTTTTCATACCGTAAGAACCTGACACTTCTCCGTCAACTGGACGAAGATAAAGATCAGTTAACCGCGGGTCAAAGTGCTTTTACCATAAAAACCTATGCCGATTATATGTTGAGCGACCGTTTTCAGATGCGCGTTTTCTTCGATAAAATCATTAATACGCCATTTACATCACTGTCATTTCCAACGTCGAATACAAATATTGGAGTTAGTTTCAGGTTTACATTGGCGCAGTAGTGTACAAAATGAAATTGTAAAATCCGGTAAACAAAATCTTTCTTTCTTTTGTTTTTTAAGAAAAAAGTTCATATTTGCAGAAGATTTATTTAACAATGATACAAAATACAAATACAATATGGCTTCCGTGGTGGGGTCTTCTTACGTAAGTCAGGAGTTAATAGCCATATTGGTATTTTTTAAGAATATTTCAAAATGAGCCTGCTCCTGTAAAGAGCAGGTTTTTTTAATTTTAGTAGAATGAATTTGAATAATAATTTTTGGTGGTGGCAAAGCAACTTTTTACAACCGTGAAGAGAGGAAATGCCATTGCTTTAAATTAAAAGGAAAAACGGCTCATCGAATCACGGTGAGCCGTTTTTTTTAGGAGCTTCTCCAAAACATATTTGACAAAAAAGAATAATAAATATAAAACAAACAAAATGGGAAAATTAAAATTTAAACCCGCGGTACGAAAAATTTTGGCTGACACGGTAACACCGGTTAGTGTGTACCTGCGATTACGAACGCTTTACCCGAATTCAATTCTTCTTGAAAGTTCTGATTATCATGGCAACGAAAATGCCTATTCATTTATTTGTTTCAATCCGGTTGCCGATTTCACGGTTAACAACAGTGAAGTTGAAAAAAAGCTTCCCGGTAAGGAAATCGAGAAATTCAAGCTTTCAAAAGAAAGGAGTTTAGACAATGAACTGGAAAACTTTTTTCAGACTTTTGACGTGGATTCAAACGAAATAGAATTACCTGCTAACGGGCTGTTTGGTTATGTAAATTTCGATGCAATTCAACATTTCGAAAACATCAAGTTTACTGCAGAGAAAAAGACAGAATACCAGATTCCGGAAGTGAAATATTGCTTTTATAAATATGTAATTGCCATCGACCACCACAAAAACATCATTCACATTGTGGAAAATTTGTTGAGTGATGAATCATCTCAAATGGATTACATTCATCATTTGCTCGTAAACCTGAATTTCTCGACAGCCAAATTTGAGCCGGTCGGGAAAGAATCATCAAATATCACCGATGAAGATTACAAACAGATGGTAACCCGCGGAAAAGAACACTGTTACCGTGGCGATGTTTTTCAGATTGTTTTGAGCCGTCAGTTTACGCAGGAATTTCAAGGCGACGATTTTAATGTTTACCGGTCTTTGCGTTCCATAAATCCATCGCCTTACCTGTTTTATTTCGATTATGGAACATACCGCATATTTGGTTCCAGTCCCGAGGCACAAATTCGTATTCAAAAGAACAAAGCCTACATTCACCCAATTGCCGGAACTTTTAAACGTACCGGAAACGATGAGCAAGACCGTGAACTGGCCGAAAAACTTAGCAAAGATCCTAAGGAGAATGCAGAACATGTGATGCTGGTTGATTTGGCCCGAAATGATTTAAGTCGAAATGCCGACAATGTAATTGTTGAAACTTACCGAGAAGTTCAGTTTTATTCACATGTTATTCACCTTGTTTCACAGGTTTCAGGAGAAATTACCGATGATACTAACTTGATTAAAGTCTTGGGGGAAACTTTTCCTGCCGGAACTTTGTCAGGCGCCCCAAAATACAAAGCCATGGAATTAATTGATAAATACGAAAACCAAAACCGTGGCTACTACGGAGGTTGTATCGGGTACCTGGGTTTCGACCGAACATTAAACCACGCTATTATGATTCGTTCGTTCCTGAGTAAAAACAACAGGCTTTTTTACCAGGCCGGTGCCGGAATTGTTGCCGGTTCGCAGGAAGAGAGTGAATTGCAGGAAGTAAATAATAAACTCGCCGCCTTGAAAAAGGCAATTGAAATGGCAAAAGGGATAAATTAAAAGCCTCCCCCGACCCCTCCGAAGGAGGGGAGGAAGAATAAAAAACAACATAAAATTGAAAAAATGATACAGGAAGAAAAAATAACCAATACGAATGCAGCCCAATCACCTCTCCTTCGGAGGGGCAGGGGGGAGGCTATCTTAGTAATAGACAATTACGATTCGTTCACCTACAACCTGGTTCACGCTATCAAAAAATTATCGGGTTTGCAGGTTGATGTATTTCGCAACGATGAAATACCGTTGGAGGAAATAGAAAAATATGACAAAATTGTGCTCTCACCCGGTCCGGGAATTCCGGAAGAGGCTGGATTGTTGCTTGACATTATTAAGAAATTCGGGCCAACCAAAAGTATCCTTGGAGTTTGTTTGGGTCATCAGGCAATTGGTGAAGCATTCGGCGGGAAACTGCACAACATGAACCGCGTTTTACACGGAATTGCAACACCGGTTGAACTAACTTCCAACCACTCTGTTCTTTTTGAGGGGTTGCCCAAAACTTTCGAAGTTGGCCGTTACCACTCGTGGATTGTACAAAAAGATGAACTGCCCGATTGTTTTGAAGTTACAAGTTATGACAACGACGGAATGATAATGTCAATGAAGCACAAGGATTTTGATGTTGAAGGTGTTCAGTTCCATCCCGAATCTGTTTTAACTCCTTTGGGGGAAAAGATTATTGCCAACTGGTTAAATTCAGATAAAAAGATTTGAGGACAGCATATAGAGATAAAATAAATTAATATAATTCTTCGGACTTCCGACTTCGGACTTCCGACTATTCTTCTAACATGAAAAAAACATTGGAATACCTTTTTGAAGGAAATACACTTACCAGAGAACAGGCCAAAGCAAGTCTGGTTGAAGTAGGAAGAGGATTACATTCTGAACCCGAATTTGCTTCGTTTTTAACTGTTTTTAAAATGCGGCCGCTGGCGTCGGAAGAACTGGCAGGTTTCCGCGATGCAATGGTTGAAATGTGCCTGGCAACAGACCTTTCAGAGTACAACGCCATTGATGTGGTTGGTACCGGCGGTGATGGTAAAAACACTTTTAACATTTCAACACTTTCATGTTTTGTAATTGCCGGAGCCGGGGTAAAGGTTACAAAACATGGCAATTATGCCGTTTCGTCAACAAGTGGATCGTCAAACGTGCTTGAACTGTTGGGTTATAAATTCAGTAACGATTTAGGGAAATTGAAAAATGACCTTGAAAAGGGAAATTTTTGTTTTCATCATGCGCCGCTTTTTCATCCGGCAATGAAATATATTGCCCCGGTTCGGAGGGCTTTGAAAGTGCAGACTTTCTTTAATATTCTTGGTCCGATGATAAATCCTTCATCGCCAAAATATCAAATTTTAGGTGTAAATAATCCGGAGAATTTCAACCATTATAAAAATGTTTACGAAACACTCGATGTAAATTACGCAATTGTAAACAGCGTGGACGGATATGATGAAATTTCGCTGACAGCCGACACGCATGTTGCTTCAAACCACGATGATTTCTTACTGAACCCTTCTGATTTCGGGATGGAAAAAATTCAACCCGAAAAACTATTCGGAGGTGAATCAATTGAAGATGCTGCAAAAATCTTTGTAAACATTTTGGAAGGAAACGGTACAACGGAACAAAACAATGCAGTAATTGCAAATTCTGCACTCGGGTTACATATTTATTATCCCGAAAAAACGATATTGGATTGCGTTGAAATGGCTCGCGAATCATTGCAAAGCAAAAGCGCATTAAAAAAATTAAAAGCAATTATTGAATAAAAAATCACAAAACTAAAAGCACAAAAATCAAAAGTCAAATAACAAATAATATCCAAAAATTGAAAGACAAAATTCAAAACGAATAAGAGATAATGTTGAGATGAATTTTGATAATTGCTTTTTGGAATCTAATTGAGATTTGATAATTGATTTTTTGCGATTTATTTGAAATTTGAAATTTGTTTTTTGGAATTTAAAAAATATGAACATTCTCGATAAAATAATAGCCACAAAAAAAGTGGAAGTGGCAAACCAAAAGAAAGTTGTGAGTATTGAACAGCTTGAAAAATACCCTCTTTTTTCGCGAAAATGCAATTCGTTAAAAGCAAATCTTTTAAAAGATGGCTCGTCAGGAATTATTGCCGAATTCAAACAAAAATCACCTTCGAAAGGAGAAATCAATTTCAAGGTAAAAGTTGAGGAAGTTACCAAAGGTTATGCAAATGCAGGTGCAGCTTGTCTTTCGGTTTTAACCGATTACGAATATTTTGGCGGAACAATAGCGAATCTTGTAAAAGCCCGCGAAGCCAATCCCGAAATTCCGATTTTGCGCAAAGACTTTATGATTGATACTTATCAGATTGTTGAAGCTAAAGCTTTTGGTGCCGATGTTATTTTACTGATTGCTGCATGTTTGCAAAAAGTTGAAGCTGAAATTTTAGCAAAAAAGGCAAAAGAACTTGGAATGGATGTTTTGATGGAAATTCATAACGAACAGGAACTGGAAATTGTAAACGATTTTGTTGATGTTGTGGGTATAAACAACCGCAACCTCAAAACTTTTGAGGTCGACGTTGAAACTTCAGTAAAACTTTCGAAACTGATTCCTGATAAATTTGTAAAAATTTCTGAAAGTGGGCTAACCGGAGCCAGGGAAATCAGCTATTTGCGTCAACACGGTTTTAAAGGTTTTCTGATAGGAGAAACATTTATGAAAACAGACAATCCGGGCGAAGCATGTAGAAAATTTATTGCTGAATTATGACAAGACAACTAAGAATAAAAGTCTGCGGAATGAAATTTACCGAAAACCGGCAACAGGTTGAAAAACTTGATGTTGACTTTTTGGGTTTTATTTTCTATCCACGTTCAAAACGATATATTGGGCAAACTCCCGAAATCGGATTATTTCAATCTGAAAAACCAAAAGTGGGTGTTTTTGTCGATGAAAATGCTTTTGAAATACTGGCACTAGCAAAAAACCTGGGTTTTGAATGGGTTCAATTGCATGGCAAAGAAAACCCGAAAACCTGTCAGTTGCTTAAAAGACAGGGATTAGAAATCATCAAGGTTTTTAATGTCGATGATAAATTTGATTTTTCAAGCACCGAACCTTACGAAAAAGCAGTAAACTTTTTTTTATTCGATACAAAAACAGAAAACCACGGGGGCTCGGGCAAAAAATTCAACTGGCTGATTCTTGAAAAATATGAAGGACATATTCCATTTTTTTTGAGTGGCGGAATTGGACCGGAAGATGTTGGATCAATTAAAGAAATTAATCACCCAAAATTTACAGGTGTTGATTTAAACAGCGGTTTTGAAGACGAACCGGGAGTGAAAAATATTGAGAAATTGGAAGTTTTTATAAATAAAATGAAATAAGATAACGACCCCCCGTTTCAGAAATGTTACAGTCAAGCTGTAACCATTTCCTCAACTGTCCCCCTAATTTAGGGGGACAGTTTGAGCCGCAAGCCAGCTTGACTGGCTGAGGCGAAAACGGGGGGTATAAAGAAATAATAAAATGAAATATCAAGTC
>DAOPKR010000069.1:0-4188 GCA_035391305.1 Draconibacterium sp. | reverse complement strand
CTGGCTGAGGCGAAAACGGGGGGTATAAAGAAATAATAAAATGAAATATCAAGTCAACGAAAAAGGCTACTATGGCGAATTCGGCGGTGCATGGATTCCCGAAATGATGTTCACGAATATCGACGAATTGGAACGCCGTTATCTCGAAATTATTCAGTCTGAAAAGTTTAAAACTGAATTTGACAAACTTTTAAAAGATTATGTGGGCCGCCCGTCACCGCTGTATTATGCCGGCCGGATGTCGGAATATTACGGCTCAAAAATATTTCTAAAACGCGAAGATTTAAATCACACAGGTTCACACAAATTAAACAACACAATCGGTCAGATTTTGCTGGCGCAACAATTAGGAAAAACACGGGTAATTGCAGAAACCGGCGCCGGTCAGCACGGTGTTGCAACTGCAACTGTTTGCGCGCTGAAAAACATAAAATGTGTGGTTTACATGGGTGCGCTCGATGTTGCACGGCAAGCCCCGAATGTGAAAAAAATGAAAATGCTGGGTGCCGAAGTGGTTCCTGTTCACAGCGGCAACAAAACACTGAAAGACGCAACAAACGAAGCAATGCGCGACTGGATTAACAACCCGGAAGACACACATTATATAATCGGTTCCGTTGTTGGTCCGCATCCTTACCCCGATATGGTTGCGCGGTTTCAGTCGGTTATCAGTGCCGAAATGAAATGGCAGCTGAAAGAACAAACCGGCAGTGAATTACCAACCCGTGTTTTGGCCTGTGTTGGAGGTGGAAGTAATGCAGCAGGAGCGTTCTATCATTTTCTGGATGACGAACAGGTTGAGTTGATTGGAGTTGAAGCCGCCGGAAAAGGAGTGGAAACCAGTGAAACTGCTGCAACTTTAACCGTGGGCTCACCGGGAGTTTTACATTCGGCAAAAACAATTCTCATGCAAAACCGTGACGGGCAAATTACTGAACCGTACTCTATTTCTGCCGGTTTGGATTATCCTGGGATTGGACCGCTGCACGCCCATCTGTTTAAAACCGGGCGGGCAAAATTTCTTTCGGCTACCGACGAAGAAGTATTGAAAGCCGCACTTTTTCTTACCCAGAAAGAAGGCATCATTCCGGCACTCGAATCGGCACACGCCCTGGCTGCCCTCGATAAAATTAAAATGAAACCTGATGATGTAAATGTTATCAATCTTTCGGGCAGTGGAAATAAAGATATGGAAACATATCTGGAGTATTTTGGATATTGATTTTTAGTATTAAATAATGAGTTTTTGTAGTGAGTAAATAACTTCGGTCTTCGGTCTTCCGACTTCCGACAACTATTGATAAAATGAACCGCATCAACAATCTTTTCGAAACGAAAAAAGAAAACATACTTTCGGTGTATTTTACCGCCGGCTATCCTAAATTGAACGACACCGTGGAAATCATTCAGCTTCTGGAGAAAAACGGAGTTGACCTGATAGAAATTGGGATCCCGTTTTCAGATCCAACTGCTGATGGTCCAACAATCCAGCGCAGCAGCGAAATAGCTTTAAAAAACGGAATGAACCTTGAATTGCTTTTCGACCAGTTGCAAAACATTCGTGAATCAGTTAAAATACCACTCATTTTAATGGGATATATCAATCCTGTATATCAATTCGGGGTTGAACGATTTTGTGCGAAATGCGCTGAAATTGGTATTGATGGCGCAATTCTTCCCGACTTACCTTTAAACGAATTTGAAAATGAGTACAAGGCCTTTTTCGCGGAAAACAATCTGCACAATATTTTGCTGATTACTCCGCAAACTTCAGAAAACCGTATCAGGCAAATTGACGCGGCAAGTTCAGGTTTTATATACATGGTTTCATCGTCATCAACAACCGGTGCAGGTAAAAAGGTAGAAGATTTTCAGCAAAGTTATTTTCAACGGATTCAGAATATGAAACTGAAAAACCCGCGTTTAATCGGATTCGGAATTTCTGATAACGCTACTTTTGTAAATGCCTGCAAATATGCAAACGGGGCTATTATTGGCAGCGCTTTCGTGAAATCATTCAATTCTGAATTAAGTCTAACAGATTCGGTAAAGGGTTTTGTGGACACAATCAGACAAACTAAGTAACATATACCCGTTTATATCTGAAAACATAAAAGTTCATCGTTTTAACCTGTTGTAAAACATGTTTAACAATTTTGTGCGCAACCTGTTGCCTGTCAGTAAACTACAAAAAGATAAAAAAGTCCTTTTCAGTTAATGAATGTTAAACCCTGACAATTGGCATACTTCAATTGAAATTAACTTGTTATATTGAAAACGCAAACCATAAAATATCAATGTTATGTTGGAATATGCAAAAGTAATTTTACCAAAGGTGAGTTTCAGCCGCGAGTTGTTTAATAAAGAATTGAACAAATGTATTGGCTGGCTTGAAAAAGATCAGGTTCGTGAACTTTTTGTGTGGTGCAACGAAAATTTTAAGGAAATGTACCCCGATGTACTATCAAAAGCATTTGCCGGAATAGCGGCTTAAAATATTAAGGCGGGATAACATTCCCGCCTTTTTTTTTGACATTTTTATTACATCCAGGAAACCTGTATCAGCAGGTTTTGATATATCAACTCCGCAAATTTACCTATAAACGGTTTAATGTTCGGTTTCGTGTCTTTCATAGTCATTAATCTGTCGGTAGTTGATTTTTCAAAATGCACATTCTCTAATTATATACGTTTGGTTAAAAATTGTGAAAACAGAAATTGACACAGAAAACCAGAATGTTAAAGGCATTTTAATGTGATTCCTTTCTGCAAAAGGTATTTCAATTACATGGATTTTAGCAGAAAGCGGCAAACTGTGAAAATTAAACAATATCGGAGAACAAACGGAAAATATTTTGATAGTAAGGCACATTTGATTTTACATAGAAATAGTTAAACAGCGTAAAAAGAGTGTAAAAGTGCTAATATCTGATCAATCGACAGATATCAACTCCCGTTTCTCCGGCGGGAGTTTTTTAATGTTCAAAAAAACCAAAAAAGGGCTAATAAACCCTTGAGTATTAATTATAAAACTTTATCTATGAAAAAATTACTGCTATTAGTAATGGCTTTGTTTTTTGGGGTGAGTTCATTGTTTGCCCAAACAAAGCAAATTACCGGAATGGTAACCGATGCTGGCGATGGTGCGCCTATTCCCGGTGTTTCAGTAGTTGTTAAAGGAACAACAACCGGGACAATTACAGATTCCAACGGGAATTTTTCGCTGACAGTTCCTTTAGGCGAAGTACTTGTTTTTTCTTTTGTTGGAATGAAGGCTAAAGAAATACCAATAGGCGCCGAGTCGGTTTACAATGTTTCGCTTGAAGATGAAACTATTGGCGTTGAAGAGGTTGTTGTCACTGCAATGGGAATAAAGAGGGATAAAAAAGCCCTCGGTTATTCTGTAAGTGAATTCAGTGGTGAGGATTTTGGTAATGTTGGAAATGATGATGCCACAAAAGCTTTACAAGGTAAAGTTGCAGGGGTTTCAATTTCTGCCGGTTCGGGCGCTCCGGGGGCGGCAACCCGGGTTTTGGTGCGCGGACTTTCATCAATTACCGGAAGTAACCAGCCACTTTATGTTGTTGATGGTGTGCCAATTAATAACTCGTTTTCAAGCGGAAATGCCACCGAAAATTCAATGAATGTAAATGCAAAGGTTGATTTTGGTAATTCAGCAGCCGATATCAATCCTGCAGATATTGAAACCATTTCAGTTCTGAAAGGTGCCGCAGCTTCAAACCTTTACGGATCGAGAGCCGCAAATGGTGTAATTATGATTACAACTAAAAAAGGTGCGAAGAATAACGATTTGCTTGTTAATTTCTCAAGTTCATCAGCTTTTACAGAGGTTGGAAGATTGCCCTATTTCCAAAAAAGATTTGGACAGGGCTGGAGCGGAACTTTTGATACAAAGGAAAACGGAAGCTGGGGGCCGGTAATGGATGGTAAAGACCGGCTAACCGGTTATGTTGTTGATAATGTGCAACAAGTTGCTCCTTTTTCATACAAAGAAAATGGTATCAGAGATGTTTATGAATACGGATATTCGCTTAATAATACAGTTGCACTTTCAGGAGGTAATAATTTAATTGGCTGGTATGCATCTGCAACAAATTCAAGTAACGATGGCGTACTTCCGGGACCGGTTGATATTCTGGACAGAAACACTTTAACTTTTAAAGGTAA
>DAOPKR010000068.1:0-21759 GCA_035391305.1 Draconibacterium sp. | reverse complement strand
GAAATATATAGAAAATAAATTTTCCAGAATTTTCAGGTATATGGGAATATTTGATGACGAAATATGCAGAAAAGCTTCATTTAAAAAAGATTATGAATTTAATGACTTTCAATTCGCATGTTTGGTTTTCTATATTGAAAAGTATTTCAATGTTAATATTTCACCAGAAGATTACATTCATTTAGATACCGTTGGAAGTACTATTGAATTTGTTTATTGTAAACTGAAATAAACTAAGGCATGCAGACGACAAACTCCATTTCATCTTTTATTTGGATTATCGATTAATGCATATAAAGAGATTCGAGTTTATATCAGATGTCTATTCCTGCACTTCATGTATAATTTATATCAGTTGATACACTTTGAAAAATATAAAAAGTTAATCCTATCTAATTTTGGATGATTAAAAAAAGCAGAAACATACAAGGAAACATGAAATTCAAAAACATTATTCTTTTGCTAGGCCTTACAATTATTACATTATCAGGATGTAAAAATTCAACTAAAGAAGTGCCTCAAACCAAAACAATTAAAAAAGTAAAAGTAGAAACAGTTACGGACGACACAGTTCAGAACACAATGACTCTTAATGGGAAGATCAAGGAAAAGAGCTTAACCTCGCTTTCTTTCCGTGTAGGAGGCCCATTGAAAAAGCTGAATGTTAAGCAGGGTGATTATGTTCGAACCGGGCAAGTCATTGCAGAAATAGATAACCGCGATTATCAACTGCAAATAGAGACTTCCAAAGCTCAGTTTGAACAGGCAGAGGGAGAATACAATCGATACAAACAGTTGGTGGAGCAAAAGAAAATTCCGGAGAATACTTTTGAAAAAATTAAATCGGGATACCTGATGACAAAAACGGCTTATGAAAATGCCCAAAACCAATTGAATGACACAAAATTAAAAGCACCTTTTTCAGGTTACATTTACGAAAAATTTGTAGAAAATTATCAAACCGTTGGTCCAGGAGCACCAATTGTTTCTATTATCGATAATTCTCATCTTGAGGTTGTTGCTTCTATTGCAGAAAGTCAGTTAAACAGAATAAAAAGCGATAAAAAAAGCTATTTACATGTTAAAAATGCAGGGATAAATAAACTTCCGGTTCAGCTGCTAAGTGTAAGCGAAAAAGCAAAGCAAGATGGCTTATACGAAGTTAAATTTTCTTTTGAAAACAAAGATGATTTAAAAGTAGCTCCCGGAATGACTGCCGAAGTAACCATCTATTGCCAGTCAGGAGAAAATCAGTTATCAGTTGCTTCCACAGCTATTTTCCATGAAAAAACAAGTACCTATGTTTGGATTTACAATTCCTCTACCGGTAAAGTTGAAAAGCGTGAAGTAAATATTTTACTGGATGGAACAGATGGAAGAGTGAATATCAGATCTGGACTTAATAATGGGGAGCAGGTTGTTACAGCCGGCGTACATTATTTGGTTGAAGGACAAGAGGTAAAACCTCTGCCGGCATCTTCAGTAACTAATATTGGAGGGCTGCTGTAATGTTTGAGAGGCTTTTAAATCAAAAAGCGATGATTTCAACGATACTGTTTGCAGTATTGTTTGGAGGAATTATCGCATATAACAACATTGGGAAGCTGGAGGATGCTGAAATTCCTATTAAAGCGGCTACTGTAGTAACCATTTATCCCGGGGCAGCAGCACACGAGGTAGAACTCGAAGTAACGGATGTTTTAGAGAAAGCCATTCAGAAATTGGAGAATGTAGATAATATTACCTCTGTTTCCCGTCCCGGCTTATCAATTATTACAGTTAATATCCAGTCTACTGTAAAAACTCCCCAGTTGCCCCAGCTTTGGGATCACCTTCGCAGAAAAGTTAATGATGCAAAAGGTTCTTTGCCTTCAGGGGCCATGGAGCCAATTGTAAATGACGATTTCGCTGATGTATATGGTATTTTGTATGCTGTAACAGCCGATGGATACAGTCATGAAGAATTGGTAAAATATACTGAATACGTTGAACGTGAGTTGTTGGGAGTTGACGGTGTTCGACGTTCGCAGATTTTTGGAGAACATACACAAACAATTGATATTGTTTTTTCTCCTGAGAAGTTGGCTGGCTTGAGTGTGAATCCGATGTACATTGCAGCAGCTATTCAAAATGAAACTGCCATTATTAACCCAGGCTCCGTTGATGTTGGGAAAGAGTCGGTGCGAGTTGGTGTAGGACAAAAAATTGCAAGTATAAAAGAGATTGAGAATCTGTTAATTCAGGTGCCTGGAGGAGGAAACTTCCGTTTAGGTGATATTGCGACAGTAAAAAGATCGTATCTGCAACCGGAAAATGAGGCGTTATATTACAATGATAAACCGGGTTTAACACTGGGCCTTTCAAACGAAAGTGGAATTAACGTTGTAAAACTTGGCGAACGCCTGGATGAAAAGCTAGCTGAACTTCAAAAAGAACTTCCGGCAGGAATTGAAATTAATCAGGTGTATTATCAACCCGATCGCGTTGATGATGCTGTTCGGAATTTTATGTTGAACCTGGCAGTGTCAGTTGGAATTGTAATCGTCGTGCTGATGTTTGCAATGGGACTTCGTTCCGGTTTACTGATTTCCAGCGGTTTGGTTTTTACCATCATGGGAACTTTAATTGTAATGTTAGCCATTGGCCTGCCTCTACATCGTGTTTCATTGGCAGCAATTATTCTGGCAATGGGAATGTTGGTGGATAATGCCATTGTTGTAGCCGATGGAATTTTGGTTGATTTAAAATCGGGGATAGAAAGAAATAAAGCTTTTATAAACACAGCGAAAAAAACAGCGCTGCCGTTACTTGGTGCTACTGCTGTTGCCATTTTAGCTTTCCTGCCTTTAGGAATGTCGCCAAATGCAGCAGGCGAGTTTTTATCATCTTTATTTACGGTATTGATTATTTCTCTTTCGTTAAGTTGGATATTTGCAATGATACAAACTCCCTTCAATGCAAAATACTTTTACCGGAAAGAACGTCCGAAAGGAGAACATGCTGAAGCCTACGATAACAAATTCTACCGTAGTTTTGGCAGTGTTCTGAAATGGGGAATACGTCACAAGTTTATATTTACAGCAGTTTCATTTGCAGTTCTGATTTTTGCATTTTGGTCGTTCCGTTTTGTGAAGGTCGACTTTATGCCGAAAATTGACTACGACCAGTTTTACATTGAATATTACCTCCCGCAGGGATCTGATATAAAAGCTGTAGAAAAAGATGCGCTGCAAATTCAGAAAGAAATTTTAAAAATGGATGGCGTAAATTCAGTAATGGCATCTGTTGGTCGTCCAGCTGCACGTTATCTGCTTATGCGCCACATGCCAACAGGCGGTTCTAACTATGCTGATTTTATTATTGAGACCAAAACAACGGACAGAGTCGCTGAGATAATTCCTGAGATTCAAAAGTATTTGAATAACAATTATCCTGATGCCTTTTTCAGGGTATTGGAATATGTCGCAGCTTTCTACGATGCAGATATTGAGGCTCAGTTTACCGGCCCCGATCCGGCAGTGCTGAAAGATTTGGCAACAAAGGCAAAAAAAATCTTTTTGGATGAGCCAACGGCAACAGATGTTACTGATAGCTGGAAAAATCAGACTAAAAAAATTGTTCCTGAATATTCCGTTGAGCGGGCACAACCTCTCGGGTTGACTCGTTCTGACATGGGAAATTCAATTTTGGTGGCAACCAATGGTATGCCAATAGGAGCGGTTTATGAGGGAAACAGAATGCTGCCGATTGTATTACGAACCGATACTAATCTAGGTGAAAACCTGGAGCAACTCATGAATGTTCCTGTTTGGGGACAATATAGTAGAGCAAGCGTTCCATTATCGCAAATTGCTGATACTTTAAAAGCAACCTGGGATTATGAACTTATAAACCGTTTGGATAACCAACGTTCGATTAAAGTGCAATGCGATGCTGTAAAAGGACATACGGCTGCTGAAGTTCAGGCTAAATTTCAGGCAAAGATTGAAGCGATAGAATTACCGGATGGCTATGAATTGAAGTGGGAAGGCGCCACTGCCAAATCGGGTGAGGCCAACCAGGCATTATTTATGTTTTTACCTCTGGCTGTCGGTCTAATGGCCATTATCATTATTGGCTTATTTAATAATCTCAAACAACCGATTATCATATTCCTAATTGTTCCATTTGCATTTATTGGAATTGTCCTGGGGCTGGTAACTACCGGAGTATTCCTGACCTTTGCAGGTATTATCGGTGCACTCGGACTTATTGGCATGATGATTAAAAATGCGGTGGTATTGCTGGATGAAATCAACCAGAATATCAGGGCAGGAAAAGATCGTTTAACTGCAACAATCGATTCGGCATTATCACGTTTACGCCCGGTAATGATGGCTTCTCTGACAACAATTCTGGGAATGGCTCCGCTACTTGGAGATTCAATGTTCAATTCTACTGCAGTTGTAATTATGTTTGGTTTAGCTGTTGGCTCTATAATCACACTGGTTGTTGTACCTGTTTTATATACTGTATTGTATCGTGTTGATGGACGTAATCTAAAAAAAGATTAACAATTACATGGAGAAGACAAACACAATTTTAGGAAAAAGAAAATGAAGAAATCAATAAAAATTATAGTAAACACAATCGTGTTAATTGCTTCTACAGTAGTATTCAGCAATGCTTTTGGCCAAAAGGTGATGACACTTGAAGATTGCCGCCGACAAGCTGTTGAGTTTAACAAGGAATTGAAAGCAGCGGCCTTACAAAACAAAGAAGCACAGGTAAATCAGGAGGTTGCCAGAACTGCATATTTGCCCAAATTTGGATTTTCATCGTCGTTAATGCATCGCCCAAATATGGATCCGATAAGTATGCCCGGTTATTTTCTGCCAACTGCCGATAGCGAAGCAGATGCGATGGCCGGCAATTTTTCAGGAACAAGTAATGTATGGAAACCCGGAACTACTATTGACATAAGTAGTCTTACATTGATAAACAGCAGTTTTGAACTAACCCAGCCTGTTTACGTTGGTGGAAAAATCAGGTATTCCAATCAGCAGGCTGACGCAGGTGTTGAAATTGCTGATTTGTCTTTAAACATGAAATACTCAGACATAATCCAACAAACGGACAAAGCATTCTGGCAGGTGGCAACAGTTGAAGAGAACATTTTAATCGCAGAAGAGTATATTAAAATGTTGACTGAATTGGAAGATCAAATGTCTGCGATGTATGATGTTGGATTACAACCTGCCAGTGAAAAGTTAAAAGTGACAGTTCAAAAAAATGAGGCTGAATTAAATTTGTTAAAAGCCAATAACGGATTAAAAGTGGCCAAAATGTATTTGAACCAAATTTTAGGACAACCATTGGATACCGATGTGAAAATCAGTCATAAAAAAAATACAGATGTCAGCCTAATAAATTTTGATGACGGAATAATTCAGGCTGAAAACAAAAGAAATGAATTAAAAATTCTGGAGAAACAAAAAGAGCTAAGTGAACTTGATGCAAAGATTACCAGGGCAGATTATCTTCCAACAGTTGGAGTAAGTGCCCAGTATGCTAATTACTGGCTAAGAGACCTGTACGAAACAGCTGATTTTCAGCCCATGCTGGCAGCACAGGTATCAATACCAATCTTCCAATGGGGGCAGGGGAAAAAGAAAATGCGGGCTGCTCAACTTAAAGTGCAACAGGTAGAAACAAACCTGCAAAACACAAATGATTTGATAAATCTTGAAGTTATGCAAGTTAAAGTGCAGGTTGAAGAAGCATACGAATCAATTCGAATTGCAAAGAAAAGTGTTGCAGAAGCAAAGGAGAGTTTGGATGAGACCCGTGCCAGTTTCGATGTAGGGTTAAATACAACAGCTGAACTATTGAGTTCACAGGCTAAATGGGTAGAAACAAAAGCAAAATTAATAGAGGCAGTGGCCAACTTCGAGATACTAAAAACCCGCTGGCAAAGTGTTACCGGTAATTTATATATGCCCGAAGAAGAAAAGGAATAAGCGAACAAACAAATTTGGATGAAGTGCACACAATTACATAAGAAGAAAAAACCCGAATTAGAGCTGCGGCTGCCAAGTTATGCGCCTTTGAATATCATTGTTCGATTTGCAATTATCAGTTTAATAGCAGTATTGATTCTGCACTTTATTGTGTTGGTAACAAAAACACCTGCCCGTATAAATGAACGTATCCCTGCATTTATATATGTGGTGGTTATTGTCATTTTTAATGTGGCTGTGGAGCTTCAAATTGTCTTAGACAATATCCTCGAAAAATTTTTACCGGTTCCAACCAAATTAAAACTCCGCCTCTTCCTGCAAATCTGTGTGAGCATTCTATTTCTGATTTTTGCCCACCGGGTTATCATGTATTTTATCGAACCAAAACTGACTGAAGAAGAGTCCCGGCCTTCTGTAATTCTGGGAATGGTTGCCGGGTTAATCTTTGTCCAAATGGTTGCCAATTCACTTACACTCGGGAGGATGACGAGGAAATGGCTTAATTCACAAGAAGTAATTGCCAAGATGAAAAGAGAAAAGCTCGAAATGGATTACAATTCTTTACAGGATCAACTAAATCCACATTTTTTGTTCAATAACTTAAGCGTACTAAAATCTTTAATTATTTACAATCCGGAAGTTGCTGTCGGTTTTACAGAAAATTTTACAGATGTATACCGGTATGTACTTCAAAGTAAGAATAAAAGATTGGTTAAATTAAGAGAGGAATTCGATTTTATGAAGGCATATTATGCGCTTCATAAAGAACGGTTGGGTGAAGGATTATTATTGGAATATGACATATCACAAGAAGAACTCGACAAAGAAATAGCCCCGCTAACAGTTCAGCTACTAATTGAAAATGCGATAAAACACAATATTGTGTGTAAGGAAACACCTTTAAAATTAAGGGTAGTGGTAGGAAATGATCATTTGATTGTTATCAACAATCTGAACCTGAGAACTGCTTCTTATTCAACAAAAACAGGTTTGGGAAATCTGGTGCGAAGGTATGAAATGCTTACGGATAAAGAAGTTGTTATTCAATACAATGAAGAGATGTTTGAAGTAAAAGTCCCTTTGTTGTAATTGTTGAAAAGAAATATTTTGAATAAACAGTCGGAGGGAAAATATGCGAGTTATTATAGTTGAAGACGAATTACATAACTACCGTTTATTAAAAGGAATGGTAGAAAAGTTGAGGCCTGACTGGAATATTGCTGAGTGGCTGGAAAGTGTAAAAAGCACAGTTGCCTGGTTAGAGAATAATCCGGCACCGGATTTGATTTTTATGGATATCCAGCTAACCGACGGAATTAGTTTTTCAATATTTGATAATGTTCAGGTAGACAGTATGGTAATTTTTACCACAGCTTATGACGAATATGCACTTCAGGCTTTTCAGGTTAACAGCATCGATTATTTATTAAAGCCGGTAAAATTGGAAAAGCTGGAACAGGCCATTGAAAAATTTGAACATTTAATGAGCCCTCAGAAAAATAACTCAGACTTTAAACCTGATTACCATGAACTTTTAGAAGCAATTACAAAAGGAGAGAAAAAATACAGGAAACGATTTCTTATTTCAGGAGCAACATCTTATTTTAAGTTAAATGTTGAAGATATTGCATGGTTTTACACCGAAAGCAGGGTGACTACTGCAGTTACATTTAAGAACAAACAATATCCTGTAGATTTAACCATGGAAAAACTGGAGGATCAGCTCGATCCCAGCATTTTTTTTCGTGTAAACAGAAGTACAATCATACATATTAATGCCGTTCAAAAATTTGAAAATCATTTTGGTGGGAAATTGATTCTTCGCTTGATTCCTCCTTTTAATGAACCAATTACAATTAGCCGTTTAAAGGCAACCGAATTTAAGGAATGGATAGGCTTGTAAATAGCTTTTATTATTTATGGATGGCATAGTAGCCTTTGTCCATTTAACAACAAATCTATTAAATGAATAGTCAATTTTTTGTAAAATATCAGCTTCGGAATAATTATTTCAGCACCAAGGACTTGGGCTATAGAAAAAAACTTTGGCCTTTATTCATCTTGTTGTTTTTTTCTTTTTTGTTAGGCTCCTTTTCTGCACAATCCAAAGAAATGACTTCCAAATATGATTTGGAAATGCTAGGAGCCAAAATCGGAGAGTTTACTGTTACCCAAAAAAATGAAAATGGAAATGTAAATATTGAGGCAATAACCGATGTAAAAGTCAATCTCATTTTTTCATACCGTGTAAAATATGTTCAGAATACGGAATACGAACAGGGCGTTTTGAAGCATTCAAATGTGAAAACCTATAAAAACGGGAAGCTGAATTCCGATATGTCACTAAGACAGGAAAAAGATGCTTACCTGCTTGTTGTTGATGGAGATACTACGGTAATTAACGATTTGATTACCTATAGTGGAAGTATGCTTTATTTTAATGAACCTCAAGGTGTAGAACGATTGTATAAGGAAAGAACTGCAGAGATGAGACAAATTACAACTTTGAGTGAACATACTTACGTTGTTAATGATGAGAAAAAGCGGGAACTAAACAGATACGTATACAAAGATGGAATTTTGGAATACGCAAAAATGCGGCATGCTTTAGGAATGCTGGAATTAAAAAGAGTTATAGAAAATACAACGAATGATTGACTTTTCAGAAATACAGGATATTTACTTCATCTTACCGTTGTTGGGGTTCATCATTGGTTTGTTTGGAACCATGGTGGGAGGCGGCGGAGGATTTTTCTTTCTTCCCATTCTCACTTTGCTTTTAAAGGTACCGGCCCAAGCGGCTGTTATTACATCACTGGTAGCTACATTACCTATCTGCATTGTTGGCTCATTGGGGCACTATCGTAAAAACAATATTGATTTTAAGGTAGCTACGCTTTTTATGGTAACCGGAATTATTGGGGCCTTTATTGGCGCAGAAATAACAAGCAGAATCAGTGATCTGGCATTAAAGACCGCTTTCGGAATCTATTCTATTCTGATTGCATTAAACATGGCTCTTAGCGCCAAAAAAAATACTATTGAAAGAGAGAAAGAAAAGACAAAAATATCACCAAGGGATTTAAAAACACTTAAAGGCTCGTCGTTTGGATTGGCAGCTGGTTTAATTACCGGAACATTTGGCACCAGCGGAACAGCACCAATCCTTGCTGGATTATTTTCAATGAGGATACCATTCAAAATGGTTATTGGCACATCGTTATTGGCGGTGCTTGTAAATACAATTTTTGCTGTTGGTGCTCATTTTATTGTGGGAAAAATAGATCTTACATTGGTTATTTTTCTTACAGCAGGCTCAACTTTAGGAGCAATAATTGGTCCCCGGTTGCTTGCAAAAATCCAAATAGACAAGTCGGAGAGTAAAGCGAAATATGCTTATGCAATCATTATGGTTGCCATAGGTATCTTAATGATTTTAGGACGAAATTAATTTTATGGAACAACTGATTTACAAAATTATATTGATCTATTTTGTTTTGGGCGGAATTGGCTTTTACCTGATAAACAGAAAAAAAGATCGGGATGTGGCACGAAAAAGCTACACAAAATTTGGAGTTTATTTTATAATCATAAATATTTTATTTTTTAGCATTACTATTCAACCGGTTGTTTTTTCTTACCTGGCAATTTTTATTGTTGCTGTAGGAAGTTTTGAGCTGAGCCGACTTTTTGTTAAGTCAAAGTTTCAAAACCTTTTATTTTTCGCACTGTCATTAGTGATTTATTTTATTCTTTCAGCAGGGTTATTTTTTTTAAGCCTGGCCGAACGTGATTTAATTCTGCTGACTTTTCTAATTCTATCCATTTTTGACAGTTTCAGCCAGATAACCGGGCAACTTTTTGGAAAAACTAAAATAATGCCGGATATCAGTCCCAATAAAACACTTGGGGGTGTAGTTGGGGGAACAATCATTTCACTGGTAAGTGCATTTTTATTAAAAAGCCTTTTTTTCGGTACAATTCCTGAATTATTTCTGTTTGCTTTTGGAACTATTCTTTTCGCATTTATTGGAGACATTCTTGCGTCGTTTTACAAAAGAAAATTTCAAGTTAAAGATTACAGCAACTGGATACCCGGACATGGTGGTTTTCTCGATCGGTTTGATAGTTTGATTGCAGGTGGTGCGTGGGCTGCACTGGCTATTTCATTTTTGGGAATTTAAAAGGGAAATTTTGTTATGGGGAATATTGTAGTATTGTCGTTTGTATATTTAGTCGGGATTGGCTTATTATTGATTTTTAACGAGTTGGTTTACCGGAGGCTTAACCCTACAGGAGAGATAACTCGTAAATTTGCGCATTTTGTTTCGGTACTTGCCACAGTTCCATTTCCATATATTTTCCCTTCACATTGGTATATTTTGGTTCTGGCGCTTTTGTTTGCCACAATACTATTTATTACACGAAATGGCAAACAGTTAAAATCAATTCATGATGTAAAGCGAAAATCAATTGGAAGTTATCTACTTCCGCTTTCAATTTACATCACCTTTTTGATTTCAAATCTTACGGAAAATAAATTTATATACATTCTTCCAATGCTGATTCTGGCTATCAGTGATCCGATGGCAGCCATTCTGGGAATCAACATAAAGGCTTACAACGGAAGAATAAAATTGTTTGGAAAAAAATTAAACAAAACCTGGCTAGGCTCCGGAGCTTTCCTGGCGTCAAGTTTTGTAATAAGTATTATAGCACTTTATTTTCATCGCGGGGTATTCGATTTAAAAACATTCTGGTTGGCAATGGCAGTAGCTGCAACAACCATGTTTGCAGAATTAATTAGCTGGCGGGGGTCCGATAATTTAAGTATCCCGTTAAGTGCAGTATTGATTTTAGTATTATTTCTATGACACCGCAATTTTTAAGATATGGATTGAACAGAAAAAATTAGGAAACAAACTCAATTAGAAAACAAAAAACAGAAGTATGAAAACAGTTGTAATAAACGGAGCCAATGGCTACGTTGCATCCCACTTTATAAGCAACCTGCTTAAACAAAAATATAAAGTAGTAGCCCTGGTTCGAACCAACAAAAGATCGCCTCAGGAACGAATGAAAAAAGTACTTGCCGATATTAATGATGGTGAAAATGTGGAATATCCAAACCTGAAAGTTATTGGCTATTCTTTGTGCGATGAAGATTTTTCTATTCCAAGGGACGAATTAAAAAGGATTTTTCGTGGAAATGTCGATTATTTTCATTTTGCAGCCAGCTTAAAGTATGATAAGAAATCGGTTGATGAAATCTTTTCTACGAATATCAATGGCGTTGAAAATTCAATTAAAGTTTTTTCGAACTATGCAACCCCGGGTTCCCGATTTTTTTATATCGGAACAGCCTATTCCTGTGGCCGACTCGATGGTATTTTCGAAGAAAAATTTTATGAAAACAAAGACATTTCTGCTTTTAGAAACTATTACGAGCAATCGAAAAGATTTGCAGAAAATATTATTAAAGTAAACATTCAAAAGAACGGCTTAAACGGACACATTGTTAGATTATCACAAGTAGCCGGAAATCAAAAAACAGGCATTACAAAAACCGATTATGGGATTTTTGATTTTGCCAAAAGAATGTTTAGCCTGGCTAACCGCTATCCTAACGAAATTATAAGAGTACATGTCGATCCTGACTCCTCACAAAATTTAATCCCGATTGACACAGTTACTGCACACTTAACAAAAATGGTGGAAGAAACCGGAATTCCGGAAATAATGAATTTTGTGGCAAAAAAATCAATTCGAAACAGCCATATAATCGAAACATTAAACCGGTTATTACCCATCAATATTATTCCTCAGAAGAAATTAGAACGAAGAGATATGAACGCTATTGAAAGACTGATTTCAGTGGGCATGTCATTTACTGAAAGTTACATTGAAACCGATCTTTCATTTGATACAAGCCAGAGAGACAAATTCATTCATTACGTTGAAACAGGCCCCAGTAATAATTCTGTTTCTAAAATGCTGGAATATTTTATTGAAAGTCTTTCAAAAAAAAGAAAGAAACAGGAACCGGCTGCAGCCTGATAAAAAATGGTGAACGAAACAAGATCATTAAATTGAAAGAGTTGAAAATTAAACATTGACAAAATGAAACAGATAACAGTACGGGGCGAAAACATTATTAACGTCCCTAATTTTATAAGCTTATATCGTCTTTTAGCATTTCCGGTAATATTTTTCATGGCGCTTACCGGCCGTGAACAATGGTTTGTCATTCTCCTGTGCATCAGCCTTGTAAGTGACGTTCTAGATGGCAATATAGCGCGACTATTTAAACTTCAAACACATTTTGGTGCAGCACTTGACAATCTGGCAGATATTTTTACCTATGCCATGGCCATATTGGGTTTATTTATTTTTAAATGGACCGACATTAAGCCCCATTCCTGGATTTTATTCCTGTTCCTCGGAATATTTATACTCAGTTACATTGTATCATTTGCCCGGTTCGGAAAAATACCGGGACTGCATTTATACTCAGCCGTTTCTGCCGGATATGCCCAAAGTATATTCTTTTTTGTGTTATTCGTTTGGGGCTTCTACCCCTGGATGTTGTACGTTGTTGCTACGTGGGGAATAATTGCTTACACCGAAAAAATATTCATTCTTTTTAAGCTTGACGATATAAAAATTGGTGTAAAGGGATTGTATTGGGTAATGAAAAAAGAGAAGGAAAAAGCCAGCTAAATTATGTTACATAAAATTACACTGGTCATTTTTTTGACCATGATATATCTTGGAGCTATTTCCCAGGAAATTACCGGTTTTGTAAAAGACAAAAAAAATAATGAGCCAATTCCATTTTCAAATGTGTGGATAAAAGGCACCACCACCGGGACTATGTCGGATTTAAATGGAGAATTTAAACTGAAATTATCCCAGAAGGATACACTCTGTGTGTCAACAGTTGGTTATCTAAAAGAAGAGATTCCGGCAAAAACGATAACTAACAATCCGCTTACTGTATTTATGAAAGAGGAAATACAGGAAATCAATGAAGTAACAGTAAAACCTGAAGTTTCGAGAGCAAAAGTTTTGTTAAAAAAGATTTTGGAGAGAAAAAAGGAGAACCGTGAAAACATCCTAAAAACCAGTGATTATAAAACTTTTGCACGAACGGCAGTTTATGTGGCTATTGACTCTACTTCCAAAGTAAACCGGATTATCAGTAACATGGATGAAGTGACCATGAAGCTGGATGGGCAGAGTTTACGGTTTTCACCAATTTACCTTGCCGAGCTGGGTGAAAAAAGTGTCAATGGGAAAGATAGTGTTGTGTATGACAGGAAAGATGGTATTTTCCCAAAATTAAACCAAACGATAGAAAGTTTAATCCTTTTAAATGTAGTTATAGATTTAGACTTTTATAAAGATCAAATTAACATTCTTGGGCGGGGTATGACCTCACCTTTAAGTAACTCGGCACAACTGCACTATGATTTTTATTTAAACGACAGTACATATATAAACGACACCAAATATTTTAGCTTTTCTTTTACTCCGAAAAATAAATATAATCCTTTATTTACCGGCCGTTTTACAGTTGAAGACAGCACGTTTGCCCTTACCCGAATTTTTGCTTATGTACAAAAAGAGGCAAATATAAATTTTGTGAATGGGTTTAAAGCGAATGTAAACTATTCAAAAACCGATAAAGACAAATGGTTTTACAGTGATCAGGAGATTAGCCTGAACATGGCGCTTACCCTAAATAAAGATACAGCCTCAAAATATGGTTCTCAGCGATTTGACGAAATTTCCAGCGGTAACTGGCTGGTAACAAAAACTACAAAATATTCTACATCGAAACAGTTAGATGCAGTGAAACCACGAAACTGGAAAAACCAGCCTGAATTTGCATCCACCAACCATTTGGACGAAGGAACTTACATGCGCGTTGATAAATTGAAGGAGAACTCCGTTGTAAAGGGAATTGATGCTATTGGAGGAATGGTTTTAACGAGCTACGTCGATGTGGGGAAAATAGAAATCGGGCCGGTATTCGACATATACAGCACCAATGCCATTGAAGGACAGCGCTTTTCCCTTCCATTACGAACCGGTGAAAAAATGTTCGAACATTTTACTGTGGGTGGCTTCTTGGGCTACGGAACAAAAAGCAATGAGTTAAAATTCGGGGCTAATATGGCTTACCAGCCATTAGACAAAGATAAATTTATTTTCAGGGCGAATTATTCCAATGATTACAACCTGGTTTCCCAGGACAAATACCTTCGGTTTATCAAAAAAAACCCAAACACACGCGGAAACGGAAATTTTATTGCTGCACTTACCAGCCGGGAGAAGAATCCTTATTTAAAGGAGGAGAAAAGCTTTAATTTTATTTTTGAATATAATGCCAACGAAAATATTAACGTTGAAATATCTCCCTATTTCCTTCATAATATAGAAACCCCGGATGTACATTTTACCCGTAGTAATATGGATTATCATACCTATAATAATTACGGTGTTTTGTTTAATACCCGCCTGGCCTTCGGGCAGTATTACGATAAATATTATTTTACACGCGTTTACTACATCGACGAAACCCCGGTAATAAACTTAAGCATGGATTTGGGGCAGGTAAATTTGCCGGACAATGATGCCAATAATTTTGGCTTATATGCCCAGTTTCATGGCTCAATTGTAGGACGGGTAAATATGGGACTAACATTTATGCGCTACATGTTAAACGGTGGTTACCTTTTTGGAGATGCTCCCTATGATTTGTTGGATCAACCCGTTGGTTCGATGTCGCTGGGCTATGCGAAATACAGGTTTAATCTTTTACATCACGCTGCTTTTGCACATAACCTGTATACCAATTTTCACTGGGATTTTAACGGAGGAGGAATTTTGCTTAACCGTATTCCGTTGATTAGAAGTTTAAAGTTACGGGAAATAGTTTCCCTTAAAAGCCATTACGGAAAACTTACAAGTGCATATAAACCGGTTTTCGAATTGCCGGGCTATTATACTACAGAGATGAGTACTCCCTACACTGAAATCGGATTTGGATTAACCAATATATTTAAAGTTCTGCGTGTGGAATATGTACATCAGCTTGGCGGAACATATGCAACCGCAGATTTTGCCGACAAAAACGGAATATTCTTCAGAGCTGAAATGAGTTTTTGATGAATACAAGTTTACCATAAAACTTTTTGATTAACAATTTAATTGTAAAGAAATGAACATTGTACCGGAATATACAAAAACACTTTATTTGTTTGAAGGTGTAAAAGGAAATTTGTTACCTGATGATCTCACAGAAAAGATTCGTTCCTTTATTACAATTGAAAATCTTTATTTATCGGCCACACGTGAAATTGTAACCAAACTCGAAAATCTGAACAGTGAATTTAAATATACACAGGAACGAAATCCAATTCATAATATAAGTACGCGGGTAAAAACACCAGCGAGCATTATGCGAAAAATACAGAAACGCGGGCATGAGCTTTCTGTAGAGGCGGCCCAAAAATTTATAGCTGACATCGCGGGAGTGCGAGTTATTTGTTCCTATATCGATGATATTTATCTGATTAAAGATTTACTTCTTTCTCAGGATGACATTCAACTTATTCGTGAATCCGATTACATCAAACACCCAAAAGCCAACGGATACAGGAGTCTTCATCTAATTGTAACGATTCCAGTTTTTCAGTCTTCCAAAACAGAATTGGTGAATGTTGAAATACAAATACGTACCATTGCCATGGACTTTTGGGCATCGCTCGAACACGAACTGGCATACAAACTTGATGATGAAAAGAGGGTTTCTGTTTCTTCTGAATTAAAAGCTTGTGCCGATGAAATTGCAGAAATTGATACACGAATGCAAAACCTTTACAGTAAAACAATAAAACGGTAAACTTCATAGGGAAGAATAAGCCGGTAATTGCTCAATTTTATTTAACTTTAAAAAAATAGCTGACCATAACAAATTGATTTTCTTGCAGCTATCGTTGCTGAAATTAATTATTTATCTGAAAATATGATTTGGATAAAACTTGGAATCTTACTTATCAGTTTTATTTATGCCGGATGGTTGCCTTATACGGTTAAAAAGAATATTCAGCATATTGACTTTGATTTAAATAAATATACCCTAAGCTTTTTAAGCAACAAAAATCTTTTTGGTGATACTTATGTAAAAGCATATAAACGTCTTCTTTTTGCAACTGCTATTTTAAATTATTTATTTTTCTGGCTATTATCCGAATTTTACGATTTAGGTAAAAATGAAAGATTTATGCGACAAATAGACACCAGTTTTGCATTTTTAACCCTTTTGGCATTCGTTCCCCATAATTTTTATCCCTACAGTCGTAGAAATTTGGCTTTAAGCATTCAACGAATACTTCATAATTTGCTGGCAATTGTTGTTTTTATTACCCTTTCTATGTTAATTATTTTGTTCCAGACAGCCATTTTATCCGATTTACACTTCATCGGTCTTACCGGTCTGATTATTATCATTGTTGTAATATTAATAGTTTTGTTTCCTATCATAAGAAACGGTGTAAACGGAGTTGCAGAAATACTTTTTATCAATGGGATTAGTATCTGGAGTATATTTATTACAATAACCACATTTATAAAATAAGCTTCTTATGTTTCACTGTAAAATTTCTCTAAAAAAATGTTTCCCAGTACTTCCTCTAAACAGTTCTCTGATTAACTCAAGTTGCTATGTTTAAATTTTGTATATAATAAATGTTATGGCAGGTGAATGTGAATAGTTTGCAAACATTGAATATCCCGTCACATCTTTGATTTTAATGTTGTATGATAGTCGCAGAGAAGGTATTGTTGCTTCCGGATTATATATCAACAACTCTTTCTTTATAGCGTGAATGTTGTTTTGAATAATAAATGAGTCATATGGTCTGTGAAAGATATATTTAAATAAACCAACTAATTACAGAGATTAGCAATACAAATCCCACCAACATTAAAAACCATTTTGGAATAATCACATTTTTTCTTACCGCCTGTTTGTGTTTTTCAAGCAATTCTTCCAACTTATCAGTATTCAAATCAACCTTTATTTTAGCTGTTTTTAGTTCCTGCAGCTGTCGTCTAATTTCAGGAGCAACTTCTTTTATATTTTTACTGGTTTGCTGGAGGATTTCAATCTCAGCGATTAGTATTTCCAGTAACTTTTGTTGTGATAAATTTTTTCTCATATCCTGAATCCTCGTTTTTTATTTGGCTTATATTGTTGTCTTTTTCGTTCGGGGAAAGTTGTTGTTCTTAAGTTCTGTATGATTAAATTCTGTAATTTTGCAGCGCTAAATGAGCGATGCACTGAACTAGCCTTTATCGATTCTTCACCAATTTTGAATCTTATCCCAACAACTTTTCCATCTGAGGCTTGCTTGAGTTGCATTTGAATGCCGAGTAAATTCATTTGTTCGGCATATTCAAAAATGTTCTGCGGTTTTTGAGGCAAGATTTTTTCATGTGCATTGATAATTTGGTTACCCAGTCTTTCTTCTTTTTGTTGCTGTATTTCTTTTGCAGTGGTGAATCCCCACTTTTTGGCAATACTTTCAGCAATGCGCTGCGCCTTTTTGCTGATAAAATGGTCTTTGTAAGCTTTGCCGTTAGAATCAATCCTGTTCACAAAAATATGCAGGTGCCTGTGGTCTTTATCACAGTGCAGAAAGGATATATACTGTTGCTCTTTCAATTTCATTCGTTCCAGAAAATCACCGGCAAGTTTTGCAAAATCAGCGTGTGTAAGTTTTATTCCGTCAGGAATTGATGGACTAAGCACGATAGAAAAGGAATTTCGTTCGCATCGTGCATTCAGGTTCTGAAATACACGGAACTCCTTTGCAATTTCTTTCCCTGTTTCACCGGCAACATTATGCCGGTTTATTTCTAACGCTCCTTTTTTGTTTTTTGCATAATTAATGGCATTGGAAACATGCGATATGCTTTTGGCTTTCCCTATCATTGTTCAAACTTTTCAAGGTGGCCTTTTATCAGCTTTATCAATTCTTCCAGTTCAAGGAGAATGGTATCGTTCTTCTTGAAATAATCGCTTTTAACCAGGTTACTTATTGCTTTAAAATTCCGGTGGTATACATGAAGGTTTTTGTAAACTTTCATTTCTTCAGGAGAGAATCGCAGGGTAACTTTCATGTTTAATGCAGCCCGTCTGGAATACTCACTGGTGCTTAATCCACATTCTTTGGCTGCAAGGGCAATGGCCTGCTTTTCAATATTGCTTACCCGAAACGAAATATATTTTGTACGTACATTCATAACCCTAAATTTTGCATTAAACATTACCTGCGATTTTCTCCCCTTTGCGAGTTTAGGAGCAAAGCAAGAGTGTCAATTGTGCAACATTGACACCTCTTGAAATAGCTTACCGCACACGCTTCCGCTGTCGTTGTTTTGGGGCGGTCAATAGTTGGTTCAAATCTTTTTTCCCTTCGTATAGGGCAGACATATCGACACTGTTCGAAAGGTCGCCCAGTAACTGTTTTGTTGCTTTTTTACCCGCCGGGTCATTGTCGAGGTAAAGACCCACTTTTGAATACGACAAAGCAACTTTTTGAATACGGCTGGTAAAAGAAAGCGAGTTCAGAACCAAAAAATCTGATTTGTGTGGTAAGCCCGGATAAAGTGTCAGCAAACTGAAAAGGTCAAACATTCCTTCCGTAATACTCAACAGCTTTTTTGAGGTGGAAAAGAAAGAATAATCTTTGGGGGAAGCTGCATTTTTATAATAGGGATTTCGCAGTTCCCAACCCCCCAAAACATTTTCCAAACCAATGGCAAAATATTTTTTGTTATGCATTGAATAGTGGACTTCGCTGGCATATCTGCCGGCAACTTTAACATTAATTTTTCTTTGTTCCAGGTAATGAATTAACGCCGGATGCCGGACGGGAAGGATTTTGCCGATACGGATTTCTGCTTCGGATTTCAAGCCTGATAATGTATTTTGCTGTTGAAAAGAAAAAGACGGTTCGGTCCGGTCAAGAATGGAAAGCGCTTCCTGAACACTGCAGTTGTTATTCATCCCGATAACCAGGTCGATGATATTTCCTCCTTTCCCGATCCCGTGGTCGTACCACCGGTTAAGGATTTTTGAAACTTTGAAGGAGGCTTCCTTTTCATTCCGGAGTGGACTCAGGTACCAGGCTGAGTTTTGGTTTTCTCTTACCGGTGAAAATCCTGATTTTTTCAGAAAACCGGCTATTGAAATATCCCTTGCTGTTTCGCATTGTAGTTTTTGTTTTTTCATGGGTAATGTCTCCTGTACTTTTTTTGATGAATTGATGATACGTGGCCTAAGTATTCACTCTGTCAATGTTTTGCGACACATCATTTTCTCATCAATTCATCACTTTTAATTTTTGTCTTCTGTTCAATTCTCATCATTTCTTGTTTTGATGAGCTTTTGATGAAACTTTGATGAGCAGTTAATCCTTTTACTTTCAACAGCATAGCTTACTCATTCATCAATTCATCAAAATTTTCAAGTAAAAATTTCTTTTTTACGGTGTAGTAGCGCCCTGTTTCGGTTTCACGGCTTATTTCTCCCTTGTTCCAGATTGTGAATTTTTCATGGGTCAGTGAATTGGTTTTGGGTGTAAGCTTCCATTCTTTTTTCAGCAAGTGCCTGATTTGAGTAAGGTCGGTTTTTACCCGTGTTTGATTAACGGCAAACACAGCATCCTGCGGACAAAAATCAATTTCATTCTGGTCGTATTTGTCCATTACCATTAAAAGAATACTGGCCAGTTCTTTTTCCACCCGGCTTCGGTTATGCCTGATAAGGTTTTGCAAAGCCTTTGTCCTGATTTGCCAAGGTGTGAACCACATCCGGGTTACACATGACACTGAAAGTTTTCTGTTATTCAAAAAGAAAAGAAAGGCCGGAATTTCCTGCTTAAGCTTTTCAGGAAGGCTGGTGTCCTCGGTTTTGAACTTCGGAATTTTCCGAATCCAAAACCGTTCTTCTGCTGCATCGATTTTTATAAAGTTGTCTTCGTTATTGCTGCAGAGAATAAATTTGCCAAAGAACTCCACTTCAATTTTGTCCTTTCCCTTGGCTTCCATTTTATTGTGATTGGTCGTACTGAGGTACTTTATCCTTTCGGTGAGTTCCTCTTTATTAAAAAGAACTTCATCGATACAAATTAGTAGTTTATTGGTCCAGTCGGAATTAAACTGGCTGCCAAAACTGTCGTTGGTCAAATAAGTCAGGTTATTCTCAAAGATGGCTTTCAGCCATTTCAGAAAAGTACTTTTTCCGGTTGACCGTTCTTTTGAAACCAGGCAAAGGATAGGAAGAATATGCACCGGCTTCTGATAGAGCAGTTGCAGGTAATCAAGCCCCAGTTCATATTGGTTGCCAAAAATGTGTTTTACAAAAAGTTTAGAAATATCAATAGTTCCATCTGTAGGCTTATTACTTAAAGGGGAATACTTGTTGTAAAAGCCGGAATAAACCTGTTTAAAATCCGTATGGCTGGGAATACAGGTAAAACCATCGTATTTAGGAATATCCCCGATATAGTTTTTCCCGTAATCCTGTTTGATGGTATCGATATTCCAGGGCACAAGGATTTCGTTAAAGTCACCTGCTATAGTTGGTGCTTTTACTTTCTTGAAATAGGAAGTCCCCACGCGAATATATGGCATATCGTTCATAATAAAACGATTTTAACGGATTAGGACTTCCTGTTTCGGGAAAGCATTTGATTAAACTCCTCCTCTGCTTCCAGTTCTTCTTTGGACAGCCCCATCAGCCATAAGTCAATGTCCTTTTTGTAAAAAAACTTTTGCCGGATATTGGCATTGGTTCCGGTTGGGATAAGCTTTTTGCTTAGCAGCTTATAGATTTTACTTTTCGACAGCCCGGTGTATTGGGCTAACTCTTCCACATTTAAAACTGTTTTGTTTTCAAAGAGCAGGTTTTTGATTTGTTTGAGTTCGCTCAGAACTTTTTTTGAAAGGATTGTTTCGTTTTCCATACTGTTATATATTTGATGATAAATGACGCTTAATGCGTAAAAATTTCATCAGCAAATATATATGTGCATATATCTGTCAATCAAGACAGTAATTTACATTACGGGGTAATTACGGGAAAAATACCTTCTATCGTCCCAGAATTTTTCGAAAAGGCTCTATGTTTTCATAAAATTCCGTTTCACTTTCATTTACCCACTCTGAAAAACGCGAGTTTAAACTCGCCCTGTTAACCTCTAAACCATTTAAAGTAAATGTGGATTCAATAAATTTGAAAAGTATTTCTTTACGCTCTTTTTTGAAATCCTTGATTCCTCCATCAATCAGTAAATGAAGGATGCGAAGTAGTTTTTTATAGTCGGCAGCAGCCCGGTTGTCTGAAACCAGCTTGAAATCAATTTTATGTTTTGGAGAGAGGTTATTCAGAACCAGGTTCAGATTCCCGCGGTCAGATTCGGAAAATCCCAAATCCGATAAATGAATTCCATTTATATTACTGCGGTTAAAATGGAAACAGGATATAAGCTCGTTTTGGCTGAGCCGTTTGGCCTCATGCCAGGAGCCAATAAAAATTAAAGCAATAAACAAAGCTGTCAAAACAGTGGACGTATATACAATAACTTTGGAAGCCTGGTATCCCAGTCCCCAAAACATTGCCAGTAGCATAATAAAACAAACCAGCATTATAAACAGGATCACAGAAGTATGGTTCCTTAAAACT